>JAKAGJ010000544.1 GCA_021815655.1 Deltaproteobacteria bacterium
ATCTCACCATGCAAAGCATCCTGGACCAGATCACCCAGGCCCAGCAGAGCGCCTCCCTGCTCTCCACCGGCACCTACACCGAGGAGCAGCGGGGCACCCTGGCCACCACCATCCAGGGGATCATGGACGAGATCGTCGCCCTGGGCAACACCCAGGTCAATGGCCGCTACATCTACTCCGGCACCCGCACCGACACCCAGGCGGCCACCTCCCAGTTGAGCACCGAAACCCCCGTCACCCTGGACGGCAACGTGGGCGGGGGCGCCAACCAGGGCAGCGGCCGGCTCTACGGCCAGGGCACCTACACCGGCAGGCTCAGCCGCAACATCACGCTCACCGTGCAGGCGGGCTATGGCGGCGGCGCGCCTTCCGCGGGCAACCCCATGAACGTGGACTACTCCTACGTGGACGACTACGGCCGCACCATCAGCGGCACCGCCACCATCAGCGGCACCGGCAGCGGCAACGCCGTGGACCTGGGCGACGGGGTGCAGTTCTACGCCGACGCCCAGAGCTTCGCCGCCGGCGACCAATACACCTTGACCGTGGGCCGCCAGCAGGGCAACGACCAGCAGATTTCGGCCAACCTGTCCCAGGACAATCTCATGACCTTCAACCACACCCTGCAACAAATCCTGGGGCAGGAGGGCAACGTGGGCGGGTCCTGGGGCAACCTCTTGGATCAACTGGCCGACTGGAAGGACAGCCTGGACAAGGACAGCAAGACCCAGACCTATTTCGAGGCCGTGCCCGGCACGGCCAACGATCGCTCCAGCACCGCCGACATGCGGGTGAGCGGCGACTGGGAACAGTTGCAGAGCCGCGCCTATAACTTCGTGACCGGCGGGCCCATCCAGTCCTCCTCCCCGGCGGCCAGCCGGGCCCTGTTCCGCAACTTCACGGTGGACGCCGCCTACGACGGCGGGGTGCCCTCGGCCGCCAATCCCATGACCATCGACTACGACTATTGGAACGGCGCCGGCTGGACCTCCACCACGGCCACCATCACCGGCACCGGCGCGGCTGGCAATGTCACCCTGGACCCCACGGGCACCGGCACGCCCGCCCTGACCATGAACGTGGTCGACGCCGCCTACAGCGCCGGCCAGGCCCTGCCCCTGGCCGGCTCGGCCACCGCCGGCGATCCGCCCTACATCGCCAGCCCCACCACCCCCAGCGCCGGCCAGCCGGTGATGGTCACCTACACCTACCTGGACGCCAACCAGGTGCGCCAGTGGGGCACCACCACCTTCACCGGCTCCGGCGACGGCGCCGCCGACGTGCTGAGCATGAACCCTCCCGGCGAGGCCAGCCTGCGCCTCAACTCCGGCGGCACCTTGAAGGAGGGCGACACCTGGGACCTGACCTTGCAGCAATACAACCAGGGGCAGAGCAAGAGCCAGCAGATGCTGACCAACCTTGCCGCGGAGCGGACCAATCTGCTAAGATACACCGGTGACGCGGGTGCCAAGCTCAACCGCCTGGAGATCCGCAACAACCTGTTGGGCGATGACAACGTGCAGCTCAACAGCCGGCTGTCCAACGTGGAGTCGGCCGACATCAGCCAGGTGTCCATCGATCTTCAGAAGTATCAGACCATGTTCCAGGCCGCTCTGTCGGCCACGGCCATGATCAGCAGCCACACCCTGGCCGATTACCTCTAGCGCTGGCGAACGGGGGCCACTTGCTGATACTGACCCGCAAGGTGGGCGAGAGCATAGCCATCGGCGATGGCTCCATCACGGTCAGCGTGATGGAGGTCAAGGGCCGGCAGGTGCGGCTGGGCATCAGCGCCCCCGCCAACACCCCCATCCATCGCCAGGAAATTTTCTTGAAAATCAAGGAGGCCAACCAGCAGGCCTCGGCGGCCCAGGCCGTGGACCTGGACATGCTCAGCCGCATCCTGGGCAGCGAGGACCCCCATGCCTGAGAACCCCGTCCAGGCAGCGCAGAAAGTGCAGACCACCCGCTTCGGCGAGATCGAGGTGCCGGAGGCCCGGGTGCTTTCCCTGCCCCTGGGCATGGTGGGCTTCCCCCGGCTGAGCCGCTACGCCATCCTGGAGCACCGTCCCGGCTCGCCCTTCCACTGGCTGCAATGCCTGGAGCGGCCCGACCTGGCCTTTGTCATCATGGACCCCCTGGTCTTCGACCCCGACTATCATCTGGCCCTGGGCGACAACGAGGCCAAGCTCTTGCAGGTGGGCGACCCTCGGCATATCCAGGTCTGGGTGGTGGTGACCATACCCCAGGGCTCGCCCGAGGCCATGACCGCCAATTTCAAGGCCCCGGTGGTGGTCAATCTGCAAAACCGCCTGGCCGCCCAGATCATCCTGGAAGACCCCCGCTGGTCGGTGCGCCAACCGCTCAAGAAATAGGCCGGGTGCCCCCGGCGGGGCCATAACGGGTCGGGCGGCGTCCTCGCCTAGCCTTCCCAGTCGGCTCCCGTAAAAGGCTTGCGGCGCTCGCGGCCTGATACCGGGTGCCCCCGGCGGGGCATGCCGGGCCGGTTAACGCCATCGACTGACGTTTGCCGGCGGCCCCCGTTCCCGGATGATCCAGGATCAGCCAACCACATTGAAGCGATAAAACAAGATGGGCGGGGGAATCCCCGCCCGGTTCCTGGGCTGGATCGGGGTGAAGTTAGTCTTCCCCGACCTCAAGCGCCGCCCGACCCGTTATGGCCCCGCCGGGGGCACCCGGTATCAGACCACTTCGCGCAGGAAGTCCATTATCATCTTCTGGGCCACCTTGTCGGCGTCCACCTGATATTCATGGTTGTCGATACGCCGGCGCAGTTCGGCCACGCGGCCCTCGCGCACCTCGGGCGTGCCGGCCAGGGTCTCGGCGGCCTTGGCCATCTCGCGGCTGCGGCCGGATAGCTCCACGCGGTCGCTGGCGGCG
>JAKAGJ010000545.1 GCA_021815655.1 Deltaproteobacteria bacterium
CGCCTGCGGCGACATGCCAGAGACCAGGCACCAGCCTTTCGCCGCCGGCGAGGCCTTCAGCCTGGGCTGCCTGAACCTACAGCCCTTCTCAACACCCCACGACGCCGCCGATCCCGTGGGCCTGGTCATCAGCGCCGGCGCCGCCCGCCTGGGCCTGTGCACCGACCTGGGCCAGGCCCTGGGCCTGGTGGAGCGGCGGCTGGCGGGCTGCCAGGCCTTGATCCTGGAGAGCAACCACGATCCCGAACTCTTGGCCCAGGGGCCCTATCCGCCCTGGCTAAAGCAGCGGGTGCGCTCGCGCCACGGCCATCTCTCCAACCAGCAGAGCGCCGAGCTGCTGTCCCGGCTGCATCATCCTGAACTCGGCCAAGTCACCCTGGCCCATCTTTCGGAGACCAACAACCGCCCGGAGCTGGCCGCCCAGGCCGCCGCCCAGGCCCTGGAAGGCCTCGACTCCCGCACCACGGTGGGCTTGGCCCGACAGGATGCGCCGACTCCGGTGATGGAGTTATAATGGCCCTGGATACCCTTCCCGGACCCGCCGCCCCTGGAGACGATGGAGAGCCCTTGCATGCCGGCCTATGATTATCAGTGCAACAACTGCGAACACGTCTTCGAGGTCTGGCAGAGTATCGACGACCCTGACCCCGATTGTCCGCTGTGCACCTGCCCCCAGGTCACCCGCCTGATATCAGCCGTGGCCATCCATACCAAGGGCGACGGCACCGCCGCCCGCGTGGAGCATGAGATAAAAAAGCGCTTGGGCCAGGGACGGGCCACCGACGCCCTCAGGCTGGCCGACAAGGCCGCCAAACTGGCCGGCAACCGCAAGGGCATGGGCAAAATCAAGGCCGCCCGCGACAAGCTGCGCGGCCACCTGGGCAAATAGCCCTCCGTCCCCTGCCGTCCGGCCCGCCTCAAGGGAAGAGCATGGGTCTGCTGCAAACCACGAGCCTGCTGGCCAAGGCCCTGGCCATTGAGCTCTACCGTCACCTGCGGGTGCCGTTGTCGCTCTTGGCCCTGGTCTTCTGCGCCGGCACCCTGGGCTACTGGCTCCTGGGCCAGGGCAGCTGGAGTCTTGTCAACTGCGCCTACATGACCAGCATCACCCTGACCACCGTGGGCTATGGCGAGATACTGGAGCCCTTCGGCGCCCGGGAGCGGCTGTTCACCATGGGCCTGATGTGGTCGGGCATGGGCGTGACCCTCTACGCCCTGTCCACAGTCACCGCCTTCCTGGTGGAGGAGCGGCTTTCCAACCTGGTGCGAGAGCGCAAAATGGAAATGCACGTCAGCGGCCTTGCGGGCCACATGATCGTCTGTGGGGCCGGACGCGTGGGCCGGCATGTCATCGCCGAGATGGTGGCCAGCCAGCAGCCCCTGGTGGTGATCGACGACCGGGTCGAAAGCTCGGCCTGGCTCAAGGAGAACTTCCCCGCCGTGCCGGTGCTACGCGGCGACGCCACCGACGAGGATGTGCTTAGAAGCGCCGGCCTGGAGCGCGCCCGCGGCCTGGTGGCCGCCCTGCCCGAGGACAGCCAGAACATGCTCATCACGGTGCAGGCCCGCTTCGTCAACCCCGAGATCAAGATCGGCACCCGCTGCCACAACAACAAGCTGGTGGACAAGTTCTACCGCGCCGGCGCCAACTATGTGGTCAGCACCGACTTCATCGGCGGCATGCGCATCGCCAGCGAGATGATCCGCCCCCAGGTGGTCAGCTTCCTGGATCGCATGCTGCGCGGCCAGGACCCCACGGTGCGCGTGGCCGAGGTAACGGTGCGGGAGGGCTCCCCGCTGGCCTCCCAGACCCTGGAGCAGGCCCGCCTGCAGGAGCGCACGGGGCTACTGGCGGTGGCCGTCAAGCATCCCGGGCAGGATGACTTCGTCTACAACCCCAGCCCCCAGGAGAGGCTGGGCGTGGGCGCGGTACTGATCGTCATCGGCAACCCCGGGCAGATAGCCGCCCTGGAGACCATCTGCCAGGCCTAGGCGCGCACCATGAGTGCCCCCCAAAATTCATGCCTTCTTGGGGACCCCGCGTGACCACCTCAAAAAATCTGCGATTTTTTGGGGACCCCGCATGAGCGCCCAAGGAAGCCCCGAGCAAACCACGCCTGCTCGCTGACCCCAGGAGAGCACCTTTGGCCAACCAGGGATTATGGCCGTTGCCGGGGGCTGCCTGGGGCCAAACCCCCGGGGGCCAGCCGTGGAATCGCGCCGGCCAGCCCCCGGGCTTAGAAGCAACGGCTTATTTCTTGGCCTTGGCGGGTTTGGCGGCCGGTTTCTTGGCCGCCGATTTCTTGGCCGCCGGCTTCTTGGCCTTGAGCTCGCCGGCCATCTCGTCCACCTCCTTGGCGCCGTGGCCCATGAACTGCTCCTCGTCGGGCAGCAGTATGTTTATCAGGCGCTGGAACTCGCCGGCGTGCTCGCGCTCCTCGTTGGCCACGTCCTGCAGGACCTTCCTGGCCAGGGGCTGGTCGGTGGCGTCGGCCAGGGCCTCGTAGAGGTGAATGGCCTCCTCCTCGGCGGCCAAGGCCAGGCGCAGGGCGCGGGTCAACTCGCGCAGGGTCATCTTGCGGCCAGGGGTCAGGCCTTTGAAGGGGTCCAGGAACTCGGGCATGATGCTGCTCCCTTTGGGGGTTGGCGGACTGGGGCCGGCCACGGCGGCCAGGGGGCCGGGGCGGGGCCATCTTTGTTTATGATAGGTCCAACGACCGTCCAGGCCAAGCCCCCAGTGCGGCGCTGGCGTCACTAGGTCCGGCAAGGAGCCTCGCCACGGCCCGCTTGTTAATCCGCCCAAAACTTGTCAAAATTCATCACTAGTCCCACAATGGCATTTTCGAGCCCAATCCAGTCCGGTTCCAGCGGCCCGGGGCCGCCGTCCGGGCCAGAC
>JAKAGJ010000546.1 GCA_021815655.1 Deltaproteobacteria bacterium
CCGGCCCCTAAACGGCGACCTCATCGCCCTGCCCTGATGGGCGTGGGAAAAAGCCGTCTCCGGGGTCCCCGGCCCGCCGAGCGCCAGCGCTCGCGAGGCCGGGTAAGACCCCGTTTTTGCCCGGCCGATTGGCGATCAAGGCTATGGATGGCTGTGATCGCATGGTGGTATCAGGACCGGCCCCGCGCCTGGGCGTCTGGGGGCCGGCTGTCGGGCAGGAACACATAGACCACGCCCGCCAGCCGACCCCTTAGGACCAGCCGGAGGCGTCCGGTTCGCCCGGCTGGGGCAGCAGGCCCTGGGGCTCCCGGTTATGGGCCAGGGCCTCGGGCTGGCGGCCGGCGCCCTTGACCAGCTCCAGCAGGGCCATGACCATCTGGCGCAGGTGGTCGGCCTGGCCCAGGAGCTCGGCGGAGGAGGCGGCGGACTCCTCGGCGTTGGCGGCGTTCTGCTGCACCACGCGGTCCATGTCGGCCACGGCCTTGTTCACCTGGTCGATGCCCTGGGCCTGCTCGGAGGAGGCGGCGGCGATCTCGGCCACCAGGGCCGCCACCTGGCCGGTGGTGCGCACGATCTCCTGGAAGGCCTGATTGGTGCCATCCACCAGGGTGTTGCCCTGCTTGATCTTGGCCACGGCGTCCTCGATCAGCCCGGCGGTGTTCTTGGCCGCCTGGCTGGCGCGCAGGGCCAGGTTGCGCACCTCGTCGGCCACCACGGCGAACCCGGCCCCGGCCTCGCCCGCCCGGGCCGCCTCCACGGCGGCGTTCAGCGCCAACAGGTTGGTCTGGAAGGCGATCTCGTCGATGGTCTTGATGATCTTGCTGATCTGCTCGCTGGCCCCGCCGATCTGGCGCATGTGCTCGGTGAGCTGGGCCATGGAGCCGCTGGCGCTGTCGATCACCTGCCCGGCCTGGCGGCTCAAGGCGTCGGCCTGGCCGGCGTGGTCGGCGTTCTGGCGGGTCATGGAGGCCAGCTCCTCCAGGGAGGCGCTGGTTTCTTCCAGGGAGGCGGCCTGCTGCGAGGCCCCGGAGGCCATCTCCTGGCTGGAGCGGCTGATCTGCCCCGAGGCCCCGGCCACCTCGTCGGCCCCGGCGTTGAGTCCCTCGATGGCCCGGTTCAGGGGCAGGCTGATGCTGCGGGTCATGCCCCAGGCCAAAAGCAGCCCGGCCAACAGGCCCAGGCCCAAGAGCCCCAAGAGGGTCAGGGTGGTGCGTTGCCCCAGGGAGCCGGCCTTTTCCTGCAAGGCCCCCACCAGGCGCTCCAGGGCCTGGGCCAGTTGCACCCCCTGGGCCGCCATCCCGGCGGTGAGGGCCTGGTCGTTCTCGCGCAGCTCAAAGAGCACCTTGACGTTGGCCAGGTATTCCCGGCGCACCTTTTCCAGCTCCTGGAGGCGCGCCACGAAGACATCGCCCCCGGGCTCGGCCTTGGCGAATTCCACGATGCGTTGCAGGTTTACCTCGGCCTCCTTGGCCTCCTGGTGGCGGGTGTCCACCTCCTTGCGGGCGGCGGCGTCGCGGTAGAGCAGGTACTGTGATTCGCTGACCTGGCCGGCCAGGAAGACCTCCATGAACTGGTTGGCCTGGGCCAGGGTTTCCACCAGGTTGGGGCTCAAGGTGTCGCCCTGGATGGCGGCCATGTTCTGCAGGCGGCTGATCTCCTGGCGGAAGCCCTCCTCCACCACCTTGCGCACCTGGGTCGACAGGGCGGCGCCCAGGGCCGCCAACTCCTGCTGACGCTTGCGGTTGGCCTCCAGCTTGGCGAACAGGGCCTGGAACTGGTCCAGGTTGGCGCCCAGGGCCTTGGCCTGCTCCGGCGCCAGCTCGCCCGGCTGCTGGGTGGCGTAGTCGGCCAGGCCCTGGCGTATCTGCACCACGATCTCGCGGAAGCGCTGGGCCTGGGAATCCTGGTTGAGCAGGCGGAAGTCGCGCACCTGCACGTTGGCCTCCAGGATTTTGGCCAGGAGCTGGTCCAGGAGGCGCTCCTGCCCCGAGACGCTGGCCGTTACCGACAGGCCGTATTGTCCCACGCCCATGCCCAGCAAAAACAGGAGCAGCAGGCCCCCGAAACCGGTCATGATGCGCAGGCGCAGCGAGAATCTGGACCACAGGGAGGCCATGGCTATCTCCTTGACGTGGCCCCCGGCCCCAAGGCTGGCGCCGCGGGCCGGGGGCGGATGTTGGCTACCTGCCGGGGGTCAAACCAGGGGTCTGACCGCCGCTTGGCCCTACTGGCCGCACTTGGCCGCGGGGATGTCGTAGATGCCCGAGGCCACCAGCACGTCCTTGCCGTCCAGGGTGGCCTTCTTGGCGTAGCCGCACTTGTCGCTGGGGGTCTTCTGGCCGGGCTTGGGCCAGGAATAATGGAACCAGGCCACGCCGTTGGCCTTGACCTTCTCCACCATGTCCACGGCAAAGAGCTTGCCGTTGGCGTCCTTCATGGAGACCACGTTCTTGCCCACCAGATGGGCCGCCATGGGATGCATTATCATCACGCCGCTCAAGTCCTGCACGTACATGTAGCCCTGGTCGCCGCAGAAGCGCTGGGCCTTGACTTCCTCCAGGCCGGCCTGGCCTTTCTGGGTAATCAGCGCCGCGGCCTGGTCCACGTGTTGCTTCATCACGGCGGTGGTGCAGTCCTCGGCCGCCCAGCCGGCGCCGGCGCTAAAGGTCAGCAGGCACAGGGTCAGGGCCACTCTGGCGATGACGTTCATGGTCAATCCTTTCATGGATGGGTTTGAAAGCCCTGGCCCCACGGCGCGCGGGCGCCGGGGACGGCCAAGGCCTGGCTCTGGCGGGATGCCCGCGGACACGGCAAGACATCCCCACAGATGTGGCCCGTTGGCGGACGGGCTCACCAATCGCCAACCTCAATACAGCAAAAGG
>JAKAGJ010000547.1 GCA_021815655.1 Deltaproteobacteria bacterium
GGCGGCAACGAGTCCCGCATTCCCAAAATAGTTTCGGAGATCATGCGGCCGCTGGGTTGGAGGGAAGACCGGCTCACCGCCAAGCTTGTGGTAGATGACGAACCTATTCAAAGTGACACACACAAGGTTGATTACCTCAAGGGAAATGTCGCCTTCGACCTGGAGTGGAACAGCAAGGACCAGACCTTTGACCGCGACCTCTTCGCTTTCCGGACGTTCTTCGAGTTCGGGCGCATCTCGCTGGGTGTCTTGTTGACCAGGAGCAACAGCCTCGACCCGGTTTTCAAGGCGCTTGGCGAGTACGAGGACAAGTACGGAACGGTGCGGAAGGTGAAAGGCAAGTACGGCGCAAGCACCACCCACATGGGCAAGCTGCTGTCCCGGCTAGAGGCTGGCAGGAACGGCGGCTGTCCGGTGCTGGTTTTTGGCATCACCCCCAAGGTTATTGCCGACTGGGAAGGGCATCCAAAAAATGCTGGAAGCCACTAGGGAGCTTCTCGAAAAAACCGCGGGCCAGACCTATGGGGCCATACTGGCCGACCCGCCCTGGCAGTTTCAGAACCGCACCGGGAAAATGGCCCCCGAGCACAAACGGCTTTCCCGTTATGGGACCATGAAGCTGGAGGATATCCAAAGCCTGCCGGTGCGGGATCTGGCGAGGGACCCCGCGCATTTATATCTCTGGGTCCCCAATGCCATGCTTCCCGAGGGCCTGCGGGTGATGGAGGCCTGGGGCTTCACCTATAAGACCAACATCGTGTGGCATAAAATCCGCAAAGATGGGGGGCCGGACGGCCGGGGCGTGGGGTTCTACTTCCGCAACACCACTGAGCTGGTGTTGTTTGGCGTGCGAGGCAAAAACGCTCGGACCCTGGCCGCCGGCAGGACCCAGGTCAACATCATCAAGACCATGAAAAGGGAGCATTCCCGCAAGCCCGACGAACTGTACCAGATCATAGAGTCCTGCTCGCGCGGTCCCTACCTGGAGCTTTTCGCGCGCGGGCCTCGCGAGAACTGGACTGTCTGGGGCAACCAGTCCGAGCACTACTACCCCACTTGGCCCACCTATTCCAATCATTCCCAGCGGGTTGGTGGTTCCCCCCAACTGGTCGCACTGGCCGGCAGCAAGCAGCGCTGAAACCCGGACGCCGCCTGATCCCCGCCAGCTCTCCCCCAAGAACACACGGGCCGCCTCGCGTATGCGGGGCGGCCCGTTCATTCCCGTCACGTCTCCCGCCTCAGCAGGTCTGGGCCTCCAGGCTGCGCAGGCGGCGCGCCATGTTCTGCAATAGCTCGATGGCCACCGAGGGGTATTTCTGGATGGATTCGCGGAAGTTCCAGCGGTCCAGGGAGATGGCGCTCACCGGTCCCATGGCCAGCACGCTGGCCGTGCGGTGGAAGTCGTCCACCAGGGCCAGCTCGCCGAAGTAGCTGCGGGGCCCCAGGGTGGAGACCTGGCGCTCGGACGGGCCGCCCAGGTCCTTGACCACCCGCACCTGGCCGCTCACCACCACGAAGAGCCGGCCGTCCAGCTCGCCCTCGCGGGTTATCAGGTCGCCGTCGGCATAGGCGTGCTCGTTGCAGAGCTTGGCCACCTTCTTCAAATCGCCCCGGCTCATCAGCGAGAACAGGGACACGTCCTTAAGCACCTCGATGATCTCCATGACCACTCCCTTTCCCTTGGAGCCCGTGCCGAGCGTGAGACCCCATTCTGCCAAACAGCGGGGCCATATTGCAACGCGACAGGCCGGGCGGACCGCGTCAAGCCCCAGCGATTTCCTATGCTATAGCCCTTGGCGGGGCGGCCGGCCTGGGCTATACTGGCCCCCATGACCGACCCCGGCATGAAATGCAGCCGCTGCAAGGGCCCGGCGCGCCATCGCTTCCCCCAGCACAACGCCCGCTTCTGCGACCCCTGCCTGGAGATCTTCTTCCAGCGCCAGGTGCAGAAGGCCATCGACAAGTTCGGCATGCTCTCCCCCGGGCAAAAGGTGCTGGTGGCGGTGAGCGGCGGCAAGGACTCCCTGGCCCTGTGGCAGGTGCTTTGCGACCTGGGCTACGAGGCCGAGGGCCTGCACCTGGCCCTGGACCTGGGGCCCTTCAGCGCCGTCTCCCTGGAATCCTGCCAGGCCATGGCCAGCCGCCTGGGCCGGCCCCTGCGCCTGGCCAGCCTGGAGGAGATGGCCGGTTTCAGCGTGCAGGAGATCGTCTGGGCCAACCGCCGCCAGTTCTGCTCCATCTGCGGCACCATGAAGCGCCACTACCTGAACCGCCTGGCCCTGGACCTGGGGCACGACACCATCGCCACCGGTCACCACCTGGACGACGAGGCCGGCCGGCTCCTGGGCAACATGATCCACGGCCACGCCGACCACCTGGCCCGCCAGTGGCCGGTGCTGGAGGCGGGCGAGGGCGGTTTCGCCCGCAAGGTCAAGCCGCTCTGCCGCATGGGCGGCGAGGAGATCACGGCCTACGCCAAGGCCCACGAGCTGCCCGTGGCCTCCGGCAAGTGCCCCAAGAGCAAGGGCGCGACCCTGCCCTTCTACCAGGAGGCCATGCGCCTCCTGGACCAGAAGATGCCCGGCACCAAGCGCGACTTCTACCTGGGCTTCCTGCGCGGCAAGGACGGCCCGCCCCCACCGCCCCAGGCGCCGCCACCGCCCGCCACAGCTCGCCATGCACGCGCACCATTCCCACGCCTCCCGGTGGCCCAATCGCCGCCGTGATTTCCCCTTCCTCCCCGGCGAGCTCTTCCCGGCCGGTGGTTTGCTTCCAGGCGCGCGACCGCAGCACCAGACGCATCAAAATCACAACAATGACCGCGGCGGGAATGGCCACTCCCAGCGCGACAGCCGGGCTGACACCCCCTCCGGTGAGC
>JAKAGJ010000548.1 GCA_021815655.1 Deltaproteobacteria bacterium
CCCCCAGTTGACGCAACACCCTGCCGATGTGCAGCCGCTCCATCTCGTCCAGCTTCATGGGCTCCTGGTCCTCGGAACGCTCCCCCACCAGGCTGCCGGCGGCCTCCAGGTCGGCGGCGTCGATGACGGTGCCGCTGGCCATGACCACCAGGCGCTGGATCATGTTCTGCAACTCGCGCACGTTGCCCGGCCAGTGGTGGCGGGTGAGCATTTCCAGGGCCGCGGCGCTGAAACCGCGCACCCGCCGGGGCCCCAGGGTGCGGAAGCGTTGCAGGAAATACTCGGCCAGGAGCGGCACGTCCTCGGGGCGTTCGCGCAGGGGAGGCAGGTGGATGTGCAGCACGTTGAGGCGGTAGAAAAGGTCCTCGCGGAAGGCGCCGGCCTTCACCGCCTGCCTGAGGTCCTGGTTGGTGGCGGCGATGAGCCTGGTGTTCACGCGCACCACCCGGTGGGAGCCCACCTTGGTGATGGCCCGATCCTCCACGGCTTTTAACAGCTTGGCCTGGATGTCGCGGGAGATGTTGGCCACCTCGTCGAAGAACAGGCTGCCGTGGTCGGCCAGCTCGAATTTGCCGATCTTGTTGGAGTCGGCGCCGGTGTAGGCGCCTTTGACGTGCCCGAAGACCTCGGACTCGAAAAGGGTGGGCACCAGGGTGGAGCAGTCCACGGAGACGAAGGGGTGGTCGCGGCGGGGGGATATCTCGTGCAGGCGGCGGGCCAGGAGCCCCTTGCCGGTGCCGCTCTCGCCGGTCAAGAGCACCGTGGTGTCGGTGGGAGCCACCCTGAGCACCAGCTCCATGAGCTTGGACATGGCCGGGGAGGCGCATATGATGTCCGTGGGCCAGGAGCGGCGCCTGAGTTCCTCCTTGAGGTAGGCGTTCTCCAGGAGCAGATGGCGCTTTTCCTGGGCCTTTTCCATGGCCTGGCGCAGTTCGTCGGGCGAGAAGGGCTTGGGCAGAAAATCAAAGGCCCCCAGCTTCATGGCCTCCACGGCGGTGCCGATGGAGCCGTGGCCGGTGATGACGATGACCAGGGCCTCGGCGTCCTGCTCGCGTATCTGCTTGAGCACGGTCATGCCGTCCAGGTCGGGCATGCGCAGGTCCAGGAGGATGACGTCATAGGCCCAGCGCGACAACAGGGCCAACCCCTGGCCGCCGGATTCCGCCAGCTCCACGTCGTGGCCGCCGCGGGTCAGAATCTCGCGGCAGGCGTCCCGCATGGTGCCATCGTCGTCGATCACCAATATTTTTAGCTTATTAACCAAAGGCCTTCTCGCTGGTGGGGCTTGTTCCATGTTATTACATGCCCCCGTGACGGCTGTCAACCGAGGGTTTGCCCGTGGCGCCAGGCGTTGACGAAATGCCGGGTTTGGTTTAGGTTTGTTGCCACTTAGCCAACCCCCGCCAGCGCGGCAGCGAAAGAGGCTCCCCCATGTACACCGGTTCCCTGGCCATGCAGACCGACTTCTACCAAATCACCATGGCCGCGGCCTATCACGCCCACGGCATGGCTGGCCAAGCCACCTTCAGCCTCTTCGCCCACGCCCTGCCGCCCCAGCGGGGCTTCATGGTGGCCGCCGGCCTGGAAGAGGCCCTGGACTACCTGGAGTCCTTTGCCTTCGCCCCCGAGGATATCGACTACCTGGCCGGCCTGGGACGCTTTGACCCCGGGTTCCTGCGCGTCCTGGCCGACACCCGTTTCAGCGGCCAGGTGCGCGCCCTGCCCGAGGGCAGCATCTGCTTCGCCGAGGAGCCCATCCTGGAGGTCACGGCCCCCATCATGGAGGCCCAGTTGGTGGAGACCTTCCTGATAAACGTCATCAACCTGCACTCCACCCTGGCCAGCAAGGCCGCCCGCTGCCTGCTGGCCGCCCAGGGGCGCAGCCTGGTGGATTTCAGCCTGCGGCGCACCCAGGGCATAGAGGCCGGCATGGCCGCGGCCCGCTCCTCGGCCCTGGTGGGCTTCCAGGGCACCAGCAACCTGGCCGCCGCTCGCCTCCATGGCATCAATCCCGTGGGCACCATGGCCCATTCCTTCGTAGAGGCCTTCGGTGATGAGCTGGCGTCCTTCCGTGCCTTTGCCCGCACCTTCCCGGACCACACCGTGATCCTGGTGGATACCTATGACAGCGTGGCCGGCCTGCACCAGGCCGTCAAGGTGGCCGGCGAGCTTATGGCCCAGGGACACCGCCTGGTGGGCGTGCGCCTGGACTCCGGCGACCTGGTGGGCTTGAGCCGCCAGGCCCGCACCATCCTGGACCAGGCCGGCCTGGAGCAGGCGCGGGTGGTGGTTTCGGGCAGCCTGGACGAAACGCGCATCGCCGAGATGCTGCAAAAAGGCGCCCAGGTGGACCTTTTCGCCGTGGGCACCAAGATGGGCTCCTCGGCCGACGCGCCCTTCCTGGACCTGGCCTACAAGCTGGTGAGCTACGACAACCGTCCCACCCTCAAGCTCAGCACCGGCAAGGAGAGCTGGGCCGGGGCCAAGCAGGTCTGGCGCCGCCTGGAACAGGGAGGGCGGCTGGACCACGACCTGCTGGGCCTGAGCCAGGAGGACCAGGGGGGGCAACCCCTGTTGGAGCCGGTGATGCGTGGTGGACGCCGTCTGGGTCCCGCAGCGGGCTGGCGCCAGGCCCAGCAGCGCTTCCGCGAGCATCTGGCCCAGTTGCCGCCGGCCATCCTGCGCCTGACCGAACACGCGCCGGCCCGGGTGGAGATCAGCCCGGCCCTGCAAAAGCTCCAGGAAAGCATCCGCCGCGCCACCCTGCAACGCCAGAGCGCCGAGCGCCTCTAATGCTTTGGCGGGCTGTTGAAAAACAGCCCGCCAAGGTGGGCCATGCGGGGTTCCCACCGCGCCACAGCCTTGGCGGGGGAGTCA
>JAKAGJ010000549.1 GCA_021815655.1 Deltaproteobacteria bacterium
CAGGACGCCCAGACTGTTGGTGGTCACGTACTGGGCGGTGGCCAGGATGGCCGTGCCGAAGAGCGCCGTGAGCACCAGGGTGTTGAGGGCGGTGAGCCCCAGGTTGATGGCCCAGCGCCGAAGCTTGGGGACCGAGGGCGGCCGGTAGGGGGACAGCAGTTCCAGCAGCAAAAACAGGACCAGCCCCCCCCAGAATATGGCCAGGCGGATCACGGCGGCATTGGCGTCGAGCATGGCGTCTCCCCCATGTTGGGCCGGGCGCCGGCTGGCGCGCCCCAAGCCTGCCTTCAAGTTTGCCACAGGAGCCAAGGCTTACCAATGGCCAAGTGGAGCATCTCCGCCCACGGGCCGACCCCTGGCCCCAAAGCCGAGGGCCGCCCGCCCCAGGGGGAGCGGACGGCCCTCGCCACGGCCAAGGCTGGCCTCTCCCGGGCGCCGGGCGGGCCGGGGCCGGAGATTGGCGTCAACCAAGCCGATTTTATCGGGAGAGAAAGCCGGGAGCCCAGCCAGCCGGGGGCTAGTCCTGGTACTCCTCCTCGGCCTCCTCGTCCATGTTCTCCAGGGTAATCAGGGCGAAAAGCTGGGCCTCGGTGAGGTCGTCTTCCTTCCAGTCCTCGGGAAGCTCGGGCTCGAAATTGGCCGAGACCTCCACGCCGCCCTCAGTGGTGTCCTCGATGGTAATAGTGACTTTGGCCATGGGATATTTCTCCTTGAAGTGCCCCGGCGGCACGGGCCGGCGCCGACAGCGCCGTGAACCTGGCCAGGGCCTAATTATGGGCTATGCGGGGTGTCGTTTTCTTTTGAGGTGGATTGGGGTGGCTGATGGGACTTGAACCCACGGCCTCCAGGGCCACAACCTGGCGCTCTAACCAACTGAGCTACAGCCACCGCCTGCCGGAAGGACCCGCATCCCCTCGGGCGGGGTGCCATGGTTATATAACAGAGGGGGTTAAGGCTGGCAAGTCTTTTCACCCCCCCCGGCCGCCAGACCGGCGTCGTTTCCCTAGCACAGAGCTAGGCTTGACACCCAGCCACCCCTCCCATAGGATTATGCCCGTACCGCGGGCTTGGTTCAACCGGCCCGCGCCTTGGTTCAGTGCCCTATTGGAGTAATAACTTGAAGCTCATCGATGTCTTCAAGACCCGCACCCGCCATCCCTTCCGCCCCCGGTCCTCGGACGTCATCAAGCGCCTGTTCGCCGACTTCCGCGATTACGAGGCCGTGGGCGACTCGCTAATCATGGGCCAGGGGCACCTGGGCGAGCGCCTGGTCTACGTGGTGGCCCAACAAAAGCCCACCCCCGACCGCCTGCGCTCGGCCCAGGATGTGGGGCGCCTCAACTGGGGCATGCTCAACGCCGACGAGCACTCCCAGGTGCTGGGCCTCCTGCGCCGGCTGACCGAGACCGGCCCCCACGAGGACGCCCTGCTGGTATCGTTCATCGACACCTATGGCGCCGACATCTCCATGTACAGCGCCTTGCGCCTACAGGCCTTCTTCATCGCCCACCTGATCCGCGGCTATATCACGGTACCTATCCGCACCGTCAGCCTGGTGCTGGGCGAAGGCGGCTCGGGCGGGGCCTTGGCCCTGCAGGTGGCCGACCGGCGGGCCGCCGTGGAGGACGCCATCTACGCCACCGCCCCGGCGGAGTCCATGGCCGCCATAATCTTCCGCGACCCGGCGCGCATCGAGGACGCGCTGATGATAAGCAAGTCCACCGCCAAGGACCTGCGCCACTTCAACGTGGTGGACGCCGTGGTTCCCGCCACCAAGAAGGTCACGGATGCCGACGGTCTGGCCAAGAACATCGAGCTTTACCTGAAGAACACCGCCCGCGAGTTGGGGCGCAAGAGCCTGGACAAGCTCCTGGCCAAGCGCTTTGAGCTGGCCGAGGAACTGGGCATCATGCGGCGGGGGCGCTTCTACGACCTGAAGCGCTTCATCGAGCGGCCCCTGAAGCAGTTTCAGCTGCACAAGGCCCCGCCGGACATCCAGGTCATCAGCGCCCCCAGCGGCTCCATCCACGTGGAGGACACCTACGGCGACGGCACCCTGCTGGAACCGGGGCAGTCCTATATCCGCTGCGGCGAGGAGCGCAAGGATGGCCCCGGCCCCGGCTGCGGGGCCATCATCCCCCTGGATGAGTACCTCAAGAACTACCAGGTGTGCTCCAACTGCGGCCGGGCCCACGTGCTGGACGCCTCGGGCTGGATCAACGTGCTGTCCGACCCGGGCACCTTCCACGAGCTGTTCCGCAACATGACCGTGCACGATCTCCTGCCCGAGGAAGACATCCACAGCTACTACCGCGATTTCCTTGAAAAGCAGAAAAAGCGCGCGGCCTTCACCGAGTCCTTGGTCACCGCCCAGGCCACCATCCACGGCTACCCGGCGGTGCTGGCCATCAGCGAGTTCGCCTTTGCCGGCGGCTCCATGGGCGTGGTGTTTGGCGAAAAATTCCGTCTGGCCGTGGAATACGCCCTGCGCAAGGGCTGGCCCCTGGTGAGCCTGTGCTGCTCCGGCGGCGCCCGCCTCTACGAGGGCATCGTGGCCCTCATGCAGATGTACAAGACCGTGGCCGCCGTGCAGCGCCTCAAGACCGCCGGCCTGCCCTTCATCTCCATCCTGGCCGACCCATCCACCGGCGGGGCCATTGCCTCCTACGCCGCCCTGGGCGACGTCTGCCTGGCCGAGCCCGGGGCCATGGTCATCTTCACCGGCCCCCGGGTGATGAAGGCCCGTGGCTTCGAGGTGCAGGAGGACGCGGTGCGCAGCGACTCCCTGCTGGAGCTGTCTGGCCAAACCCTGGACAACCCCGACTACTTCGGCGAGATCCGCGGCATCCAGGAGGTGGTTCCCCGGGCCAAG
>JAKAGJ010000550.1 GCA_021815655.1 Deltaproteobacteria bacterium
GCGCCTGTTGGAGGGCCTGGAGGGCGGGCCGCTGACGGCCAGCCGGGAGTTGGCCCAGACGTTGGGGCGTTGCCTGCTCTGCGGCCGTTGCAGCGCCAACTGCCCCAACCAGGTGCCGGCCATGGAAGGCCTGCGCGCCGGCCGGGAGCTGGTGGCCCGGGCCGTCGGCCTGCCGCTGCTCAAGCGCCTCATCCTGGACCAGGCTCTGCCCCACCCCCGCCGCTTGGACCTGCTGGCCCGGGCGGCCGGCTTGGCCCAGCCCCTGACCGGCGGCGCCCTGCCCCTGGCCAGCGGGCTCAACCTGCGCCTAGCCGGCCTGGAGATGGCGGCCAGCCTGCCTCCCCTGGCCACTCGCCCCTTCCTGGCCGATGCCCCCCGCGAGGTGGCCGGGCCCAGCGGCGCGCCGCGCCTGGGCCTGTTCGTGGGCTGCGTGGCCAACTACCTGCGCCCCGGGTTGGCCCAGAGGGCGGTGCGCCTGCTCAGCCAGGTGGCCACGGTGGTGATCCCGCCCCAGGGCTGCTGCGGACTGCCGGCCGTGGGCGCCGGCCTGTCCGACACCGCCGCCGGCCTGGCCGCCTCCTTCGTGGAGTCCTTCGGCCGGGCCCGGGTGGACAAGATCGTCACGGCATGCGGCTCCTGCGCCTACAGCCTGGCCAAGGAGGCCCCGCGCCTGCTGGACACCCCCGAGGCCCGCCGCCTGGCCGGCTCGGTGCTGGAGATCAGCCAGGTGCTGGCCGAGCACCCACGCCTACTGGCTCGCCTGGGCGGCGACCGCCGGCCGGTGGCCGTGCACGACCCCTGCCACCTAAAGGTCGGCCTGAAGGTGAGCGAGGAACCCCGGGCCATGCTCAAGGCCGCCGGAGTGGATCTGGTGGAGATGGCCGGCGCGGATCAGTGCTGCGGCGGCGGCGGGCTGTTTTCCGTGAACCAGCCCGAGCTTAGCCAGCAGATACTGGAGCCGCGCAAACAGGCCCTGGCCCTGAGCGGGGCCAGGGTGCTGGCCACCAGTTGCAGCGGCTGCCATCTGCAATGGCTCTGGGGCCTGGAGGGCGCGGCCCAGGTGGTCCATCCCCTGGAGTTGCTGAACGGGCCCTGATCGTGCTAATGTCCAGCAGGGGATATCCCGCTCCCCCCGGCCGCGCACCGCTTCCTCCGAGCGAGGCGGTCCCGCTACGCCATCTCTCAGGCATCCCATGCCCCCAGGAGACGCGCATGCGCCTTTCGCGGATAGCCCTGCCCCTGTGCCTGCTGCTCCTGGCCGGCTGCGCCGATATGGCCGAGACGACCGCCCCATCCCTGGCCCCGGCCCCGGCCCCGGCCAAGATGGGAGCCGACGCCCCCATGGAGCACACCCCGCCACCGGCCACGGCCCCCCTTCCCTCGGCCGGCGGCGTGGCCACCCATCACGGCATGTTCCGGGTGCACATGGAACTGCCCCCCGGCGGCCCGCGCCTGGGCCGCAACGAGCTGACTCTCATGCTGCGCGACCAGCGGGGACAGATGGTCTCCGGGGCCAAGGTGCTCCTGGAGGCCTGGATGCCCCGTCAGGCCAGGGGCACCGCCCCGCCCAATCTGGAAGAGGCAAACCTCGGCGTCTACCGCACCCGGGACCTGGAGCTGGACCAGCCCGGCCAATGGCGGTTGACCGTTAAGATCAAGCTGGCCGAGCTGGAGGACTGGGCGGTCTTCAACCTGCCGCTTCTGGGCCAGCAGCGCCCTGCCGCCCGCGCCCAGGCCAATGAGCCGGCCGACAAGGCCCCGGCCCCGGCCCAGGCCAATGGGCCGGCCGACAAAGCCCCCGCTCCAGCCCGGACCAAGGCCCAAGCCCCGGCGGCCCCGGCGGCGGGGAAGGTCGACCTGTCCCGCGAGGTCATGGGCCGGCACAAACTTTTCAAGGTGGCCTGCAACGGCCCCACGGGCGGAGTGCTCCTGAACCTCCCCCAGGATTGGCGGCTGCGCATCACCACCCGCGACGGCAAACCCCTGACCCGGGCCCAGGTGACGGTGAACGCCAGCCTGGCCAGCGGCAAGGCCAAGGGCCAGGCGGTGACGGCGCGCAGCCTGGGAAACGGCCATTTCCTGGTGCCCAGGCTGGCCTTTGCCCGGGCCGGCCGCTGGCTGCTCAGCGTGGAGGTGATGGCCCTGGGCCGCGCCGACCAGGCCGATTTTCGTCTTACCCTGGAGTAACACCGCGCCACGACGCGAAGTTTTTATGCGCCGCCGCCGGGAGGCGCATAGTTTTTTTGCGCCCCACCCCGGGCCCGCCGGGTGTCCCGCCAGATATTGTCGCGCCTTATTGTTGATTCCATTATATATTTTGCGCTACGCCCCCTCCTGGCTGGCCTTGGCACGCCTCGTGCTCTATCCCCGGGCAAGAATACGCCCGATGGAAAAACCCAGTTTCCGGTCAAACACAAGGAGGAATCAGTCATGAAGAAGTTCGCCGCCATCACCGCCGCCGTGGGCCTGGCCGCCCTGATCAGCACCGCCGCCCTGGCCGCCCCGCCCGCCGACGCCCCCGCCGGCCCCGGCTATGGCCCCGGCTACCACCAGATCAGCCCGGAGAAGCAGGCGGAGATCCAGAAGCTGCGCGCCGAGTACCTCAACCAGACCCTGGCCCTGCGCCAGAACCTGGCCGCCAAGCGCGCCGAGTTGCAGACCCTCTACGCCCAGCCCCAGCCCGACAAGGCCAAGATCAAGGCCCTCTCCGACGAGATGGTAGACCTCCAGGCCCAGTTGGCCAAGAAGCGCAACGAGTTCGCGGCCAAGTCCACCGATGGCTTCGGTTGGGGCCGCGGCATGATGGGCCATGGTCGCGGCATGGGTCACGGCCGCGGCATGATGGGTCAGGGCCAGGGCATGGGCTACGGC
>JAKAGJ010000551.1 GCA_021815655.1 Deltaproteobacteria bacterium
CCTTTCCACGGCCAGGGCGGCGCGCTCCAGTTCCTTGGTCATGCCGCTGGCCAGCACCTCCTGCCCCGCCAGCCAGGGCGCGGCCTGCTCCACGTAGGCCTTGTAGCCCAACACCACCCGGCATTGCGCCAAGGCCTGGCGCGCCTGTTCGGTGATGCCCGTGGGGCCGCCCGGCCCCAGGCCTATGACGTAGAGTTTGCCGGCGGACTGGCCAGGGCCACCGCCAGGGTCACGTTGGAACTCTTTTGCTTGCTCACCAGTAGCCGGCGGCTTTGGGCCGCCAGCAAGGCCGCTGCCTCGCATACGCTTGCCACTCCCATGTGTTTGGCCACCGTGGGCGAAGGATTGGGCACCTCCACCTGGGCCAGTTCCTCGGGGCTATAGAATTTCAGGGTCAGGCCCAGCCGCGCCGCCAGTTCCAGCAGTCCGGCCTCGTCGCTCTTGGCCTGCACGCTGGCCAGGCCGGCCAGGCAGGCCGGGGCCAGGACTTCCTCGGCCAGAACCCGACGCAGCAGGGCTTCCATCTCTTCGGCGCTGGCGCCGCGGTTGCAGCCCAGGCCCACCAGCAAGGCCGGCGGGCGCAACACCAGCCAGCCCGGCGGCGGCTCCAGGCACCGCCAGCCCACCCATATCAGGGGCTGATCCTGTTGGGCGCAGGCCTGGTCCGCCGTCACCCGGGCAAAGAGCCCCGGCCAGCGGCGCTCCAAGACTGGCCACAGCCAGCCCTGGGGGTCATGCACCACCGGTGGCCGGCCCTCCAGAAGGGCCATGCTCACCGGGGCCAGGGCCGCCAGGTTCTCCACGCCCAGGCCCAGCTCGCCGGCCAGCATCTCCAGGCTGGGCAGGCCGGCGCTGTCGGTGGCGGTGGTTATCACCGCCTGGCCGCCCAGCGCCTCGGCCACCAGTCGGGCCAGAGCGTTGGCCCCGCCCAGGTGTCCGGACAACAGGCTCACGGCAAAGCGCCCGGCCTGGTCCACCACCACCACCGCCGGGTCCGAAGTCTTGTGGCGCAACAGGGGGGCCAGGGCGCGCACCACGATGCCCGCCGCGGCAAAGACCACGTGGCCGCCGTAATGCGCGAAGTTGGTGGCCAGGGCCTCGGCCAGGCGTTGGAATGGTTCCTCGCCGGCTTGCCGCCCAGCCAGGCCCTGGGGCAGAAAAAGCGTGGCCTGGGGCAAGGCTGGGACCAGCCGCCGTGCCTGGGCCGCCCCGGCCGAGGTCAGGGCATAGACGGCCAGGGGTTGGGGCAAGGCCTTCACTGGTCTTCCCTGGGCTCGCCCTTGCCCCGGCGATAGCCATGACTGAAACCGGCGTCGTACAGCCGCGAGGCCGGTGCCGCCTGGCCCTGGGCCAGGGACGCCACCGCCGGCCCGGCCAGGATCAGGGCCTGGCGTTTCAGGCCGGCGGCCTCCAGGTCCCGGGGCAGGTCCGAGGCCGTGGTCCACAGCACCCGCTGGTCGGGCCAACTGGCGCGGTACACCACCGCCAGCGGGGCCTCAGGCCCCAGGGCGGCGGCCAGGGCCGCGGAGACCCTTGGCCCTTGGCCAGCCGAAAGATAGATGGCCAGGCTGGCGCCGTGGGTGGCCAGGGCGGCCAGGTCCTCGCCGGCCGGCACGGGGGTGCGCCCCGGCGCGCGGGTGATGATAAGGCTCTGGCAGACCTCGGGCAGGGTGTACTCCAGGCCCAGGCAGGCGGCGGCGGCAAAGGCCGCCGTGACCCCGGGGATGATGCGAAAGGGCACCTCCTGGCTGGCCAGGGCGTCGAGCTGTTCGCGCAAGGCCCCATAGAGGCTGGGGTCGCCGGTGTGCAGGCGCACCACGCGCTGGCCCTGGCGGTGGCCCTCCACCAGGTGCGCGACGATCCGACCCAGGTCCAGACCGGCGGAGTCCACGGCGCGGGCCGAGGGCTGGCACCAGCCCAGCATGTCCCGGCTCACCAGGGAGCCGGCGTACACCACCAGGTCGGCTTGCTCCAAGGCCCGACGGCCAGCCACGGTAATCAGCTCGGGGTCGCCAGGGCCGGCGCCCACGAAAAGCACGGGATGGGGATCAGGCTGGCTCATGCCTCTGCTCCCGGCGCCGAGCGGGCGCCCTTTATCAGCCACACCGGATTGAGCGCCTTGAGGAAGCCGCCGCCGCCCAGGGGCGCGTCCCGGCTCACCTGCACCTGGGTCACCTGGGGGTTGAGCCCCTCCTGGGTCATGACCCGGCGGGCCGTCTCCAGGGCCTCCAGGCGCACCGCCGCCACCACCATCACTCCGCCGGAGGCCAGCCGCCGGCGCGCCGCGCGCATGATGTCCCCCAGGTCAGCGCCCCCGCCGCCGATGAAGACGCGGTCAGGGGCGGGCAGGTCCTCCAGCCCCCGGGGCAACTCGGCCCGCACTATTTCCAGGTTGGCCACGCCGAAGCGCCGGCGGTTGGCCGCGATCATGGCCACCCGGGCGGGATCGCGCTCCACGGCCACGATCCGCCCGCCGGGCAGGAGCAGGCTGGCCTCCAACCCCAGGGAGCCGCAGCCGGCCCCCAGGTCCCACAGGGTCAGGCCGGAGCGCAACTCCAGCTTGGCCAGGGCCACTACCCGCACCTCGGCCTTGGTGATGAGGCCGGCCTGATGCTCGTAGGCCTCCTCGGCCAGGCCCAGGCCCAGTCGCTGGGGCCAGGCCTGGCGCTTGAGCACCACCAGGTTCAGCGGCGAGAACTGGGCGGCGGCGGCCTGTTCCAGGGAGTATTCCCCCATCCGCTCGGCGGGGGCGCCCAGATCTTCCAGGACGCACAGCCGCCAGTGCTCCTGCCCCCGCTCCAATAGCAGGCGGGCCAACGCCGCCGGGGTGTTCCGGGGGTCGGTGAAGACCTCCAGGCGCTGCCGGCC
>JAKAGJ010000552.1 GCA_021815655.1 Deltaproteobacteria bacterium
CCACCACCCCCAGTCTGGGCGCCAGGTGGCCGCCAGTGCGAGTCACGGTCTCGATGATGCGGGCGCGTATCTCGTCGGCCAGGCGCTCCAGCTCGGGGATGGTCAGGCGCTTTAGGTCAGCCGGGCTGTCGATGCGCTCCAGCAGGTTCTCGGAGTTGGGAAGGGGCTTGTCCAAGGGGCGTCCTTGTGGGGTTGATTCCGTTGGCTTGGGTTCTAATGCGTTCTTTGCATGATATAGCGGGCCAGTTCCACCAGGGGCCAGGCGGCCTGGCCCAACCCCGCCGCCAGGGCCATGGCCTCCTCCACCAATTGCAAGCCGGCCTGGCGGGCCTGGGCCGGCCCCAAGACCGCTGGGTAGGTCATCTTGCCCCGGGCCTCGTCGCTGCCCGTGGCCTTGCCCAGTTCCTGGGCGTCACCGCTTAGGTTCAGCAGATCGTCGGCGATCTGGAAGGCCAGGCCCACCCGGCGGCCATAGCGCACCAGGGTCTGGACTTGTTGCTCGTCGCCACCGGCCAACAGCGCCCCGGCTTGCACCGAGGCGGTTATCAGGGCCCCGGTCTTCTTGGCGTGGATCATCTGCACCGTGGCCAGGTCCGGTTCCTGGCGCTCGGCCAAGAGGTCGGCGGCCTGGCCGCCCACCATGCCCTCGTAGCCCGCGGCGCGCATGATGGCGTGACTGGCGCTGAGCACCCGCCAGGGCTCTATGCTGGCCACGTGGGCGTGGGTGGTGAGTAGCACCATGGCCTGGGTAAGCAAGCCGTCGCCGGCCAGCACCGCCAGCCCCTCGCCAAAAACCTTGTGGTTGGTGGGCACTCCCCGGCGATAGTCGTCGTCGTCCATGGCCGGCAGATCGTCGTGCACCAGTGAGTAGGTGTGGATCATCTCGAGAGCGCAGGCGCAGAACATCACGCGCGGGCTCTCGCCGCCCACGGCCTCGGCCGCCGCCAGGCACAGGATGGGCCGCAGGCGCTTGCCGCCGGCAAACAGGCTGTAGCGCATGGCCTGCAATATCAGGCCGCCGGCCTCATCGCCGGGCAGCAGGCGGTCCAAGGCCTGGTCGACCCGCTGGGCCTGGGCCTTCAAATAGGACTTGAGGTCGTGCTCCTGGCTCACGGCTGCTCCTCGCCGTGGGGGTCGGCCTGGAAGGGCACCTGGGCAAGGCCACCCTGGCGGTCCTTGAGCAAGAGCGTCACCTTCTTCTCGGCGGCGTCCAGGCGCTGGCCGCAGGCCTCGGCAAGTTTCACCCCCTCCTCGAAAAGGGCGATGGCCTCCTCCAGCTCCAGTTCCTCGTCCTCCAGCTTGTCCACGATTTCCTCGAGACGCTTGAGGCTCTGCTCGAAGCCGCCTTCTTTTTTGGCCTTGGCCATGGGCTAAAACTCCCCGCGAAAGCGATTATGGCTGGCGCGCCCAGCGGGCCAGCTGGGCGCTGGCCTTTATCCAGGCCAGGGGGTCCACGCGCGCCCCGGCCAGGTGCATGTCAAAGTGCAGGTGCGGCCCGGTGACCCGGCCGCTCATGCCCACCAGACCGATTACCTGGCCCGGCCTGACCATCTGCCCCTCCCGCACCAGGGCCTTGGAAAAGTGCCTATAGCCGCTGACCACCCCCAGGCCGTGGTCGATGAGCACCGTCAGCCCGCTGAAATAGGTGTCCAGGACCAGGGCCACCCGTCCGGCCGCCGGGGCCAATACCGGCGTGCCCATGGCGCCGCGCAGGTCCACGCCACCGTGGGGCGAGCGCGGCTGGCCGTTGACCAGGCTCCGGCGTCCAAAGATACCCACCACGGCGCTGTCCAGAGGAGGGCGCCAGGGGCCGCTCCAGAGCATCCGGGGCAGCAGCGAGGCGTACACCGCTTTCTGCCGGGCCGTCTCCTCTTGATAACGGGCCAGGTTCTGGGGGCTTAGCTCCATGAACTTGCCATCCACGGTGATCTTGCGGGTGCCGTAGTCCCGGGCATGGACCGTGAGCGTGCGGCTCAGCAGAACCTTGTCTCCGCTCAGCACCTCCAGGTGGACCGGGCCGGGCTTGTCATCCAGGTCCACGCCGGCCATCCCCACCAGGCAGCCGCCCGGTCCCGCCACCATGGGCAGCCGCCGTCCCAAGAGGCTCAGTTCGGCCCCCGGCCCCTGAACCCCCTGCCCCAGGCAGGCCCGCGCCACCAGGGGCTGCCCCTGCTCCAGCTCCGGAGGCCAGACATCCAGCCCCTCGGCGGCCCCCAGCGGCCCGGCCAGCAGGAGCAACAGACTCAGCGCACCCAGCCAGGCCCTCATGCCTCGATCTCCTCTACCCGGGCCGCCAGCCCGCCCACGGCCAGGCGCACCCGGATCAACTGCCCCACCCCAGCCTGGCCGGCCTGGCGCAGCACATGGCCTTCTTGGTCCAAGGCCAGGGCATAGCCGCGCCCCAGCACCGCCAGGGGGCTCAAGGCCCTGAGCCGCCCCAGTCGGGTCGTCAAATCCCCCCGGCGGCGATGAATGGCCAGCGCCCCGGCGGCGGCCAGGCGCTGCGCCAGTTCCCGGCGGCGGGACTCCATCTCCCGCAGACGGCGGTCGGGGCGCCGGGACAGGAGCCGCAAGCGGTCTTGCCACACCTGGCGGTGGCGGTGGTGAACGAGGCCGCGCAAGGCCTGGCCGGCCCGCGAGAGCAGGTCTTCCAGGCGCAGGCGGCGGTCGATGAGCCGCCGCCGGGGGTCGCCCAGGGCCTTTACCAGACCCTGCAAGTCCCGCCGGCGCTCGCTAAAGATACCCTGGCCGGACCGGGCCAGGCGAGAGCGCAGGCTGGCCAACTGGGCCGCCAGGTCGGCCCGGGGGCGCACCAGAAGCTCCGCCGCCGCAGAGGGCGTGGGCGCCCGCAAGTCGGCCACCAGGTCG
>JAKAGJ010000553.1 GCA_021815655.1 Deltaproteobacteria bacterium
GTCCTCCTGGTTGGGGCCGCGCCCCTGGCCATGCATCTTGAACTGGGCCTCAAGCAGGCGGCGGTAGACCGGGTCCTCCAGGTCCAGGGCCGGGGCCAGGAGGGCCCGCTGCGCTGGCGTCAGGGATGTCAGACCCTGGCGGGCCACCTGGCGTACCACCTCCACCGGGGCGTTGAGGGCCACCAGGGGCAGGCGCCGTTCGCGCACGAATTCCAGGATGGGGGCGTAAAGCTCCAGGGGAAAGCCCCAGCGCTCCCGCCAGTTCACCTTTTGGGCGAACTGCTCGACGCTCAAGGCGCCGGAGGAAAACTCGTCGCAGACCGGCTGGGCCGTGGAATCCAGCCATTCCACGCCCACCACCAGGGCCCCGCCCGAGGCGGCCATGCGTTTGAGCATATCCAGTTGAATCTGGTGATGGCCGGGCTGATCGTGGACCTCGCCCACCAATAGCACCTGGGTCTGGTCCAGGCGCTGCCGCAATTCCTCGCCGGTCAGGGGGGTGGCCAGGGGCGGCGCAAACACGGTGCCCGGCGCGTAGGCCGTGCCCGGCCCCGCCGGCTCAGGCAACCGGACGCAGCCGGCGGCCAACCACAGCGCGGCCATGACCAGCGCCCAACGCAAACAGGGCATGCGCCCACCCCCACAGATAGGATTTTCCATCATGCCAGGAGGATAGCACAAAGCAGGCCCGGCCGGAAGTGGCGGCCGGGCCTGGCCTCGGTTCTCTAAACCGGATGCCTCGCACGGAGGCGTTTTGACTCCATGCAAGGCCCGGTTTGGCCAACACATGGTTTTGCCAGACAAAAATCAGCGCGATGGCCTCTACTTGCCGACAGGGGGCCAGGGCAGGCCGGCTTCCTGGAAGCGCAAGGCCACGTTGTCCTGAATCCAGTGGGGGTCCCACCACTCGGTGGGGTTGACGAAGACCCCGCCCACCAGGATGGAGATGTGCAGGTGGTCGCCCAGGGCCAGGCCCGTGGCTCCCGAGCGGCCCAGCACGCCCTCCAGGGGCACCATTTCGCCCGGGTGCACGGCTAGTTCCGACATGTGCCCGTAGAGCGAGCAGATGCCCTGGCCGTGGTCCAGGATGACGCAGTTGCCGTAAATGCCCAGGGGGCCGGCGAAGATCACCTTGCCGGCGGCCGTGGCCTTGATGGGGCACATGGCCAAGTCGGCCAAGTCCAGGCCTAGGTGGGAGGAGTGGCTGACATCCCGGCCCTTGTAGACATAGGTGCGCCGGTCGGCAAAGCCGGCCATGGGCTTGCCCTGGGGCCGGATGAAGGGGCCCTGCCAGAGCTGCTGGGGGCTGGGCTTAGTGCAAAGCTCCAGGATCTTCGCGTGGTTCTGCCGGCGCAGGTCCTCGTTGACCCACAGGAAGACGTCCAGGGGCGACTGCTTGGCCGGCGGGGCCTCGGCCATGAAGCGCGGAGCGAGGGCCTCCAGGAAGTTGTCGGAAATGTTCAAGGTGTCGCTCTTGAATTCCTTCCACTTCAGACGCACGGGCAGCCCGCTGCCGGCCTGGTTGCCGGCCGCGTCCTGCACCAGCACCCTTATGCTCGCGCCCTTGTCCTCGTCGTCGGCAAAGGCGAAATAGGCCATGCAGGCCAGGGGGTCCTGGGGCCAGGGATTGACGCCCTGGAAGAAGCGCTTGCCCACTTGCACGCCGTGGATGGGCGTGGGTTTGTTCACCTTGTAGACCACCAGCCCCACGCCGCCGCGGTTGAGGTGGATGGTGCGGCTGAAGACCGTGACCTTGGGCGGCAGGGTGTCCACCACCACCTGGAACTGGCGCTCGGTAAGGTTGCCGTGGAACCAGTTGCGGAAGGAGCGGTCGCGGGCCTGGATAATCAGGGTGGCCGGGCCTTGCACCATGCCCTGCTCCACGGCCTTGATCTCCAGCTTCTCGCTGGCTTCGCCCAGGCCCTGGCGGTCCCACTGGGAGCCCGTGGCGTAGTTCTTATCGAATAGATTGTATTCCTTGCCATTTTGCACGGCGGTCACCCGCAGGGAGGCCAGGCCCGTGCCCTCGTCGCGCACCGTGATGTCCAGGGGGGTCTGGCGCCCCAGTTGGGTGGGCTGGGTTTGCAAAAGTATCTGGGGCTCTTGGCCTTCCAGATGGGGCCAAACCACCAAGAGGCCCCCGGCCACGGCGGCCAGGAGGACAAGCAGCAGAAACAGGGGAAGTTTGCGGGCTAGGCTCATGGAAACGACTCCGGTTCGGGGCTTAAAAAACAATTTTTCCCCAGAGGTTAGGCCACGAGCGCGGTTCTGTCAATACCGCCCGGCCCCGCCTTGCCGGTCCCCGCCGCCAGGGTGTAAAGTGCCCTCACAATCAAAGGATGGCACACATGAGTCTCATCGGGCCGGTCAATGGCAAGACCCCCTGCATCGACCCCTCGGCCTTCGTGGCCTGGGGCGCGGTGGTGCTGGGCGAGGTGGAATTGGGTCCCCAGGTCAACGTGTGGTACGGCTGCGTGCTCAGGGGAGACATCAACTGGATTCGGGTGGGGGCGCGCACCAACCTCCAGGACGGCACCATCATCCACGTGGGGCACAAGGGCCCCGGCACCCTGGTGGGCGCGGACGTGGTGGTGGGGCACCGCGTGGTGCTGCACTCCTGCGTGGTGGAGGACCAGGCCCTGATCGGCATGGGCGCGGTGGTGCTGGACCATGCCCGCGTGGGACGGGGCGCGGTGGTGGGAGCGGGCAGCGTGGTGGCCCCGGGGCAGGAGATACCCCCGGGGGTGCTGGCCCTGGGGGTGCCGGCCAAGATCAAGCGGGAGCTTACCGAGGATGAACTGGCCCGGCCGCTCAAGGTGGTGAACCGTTATTTGCGGGTAACGGCCTGCCACCAGGACCCGGGATT
>JAKAGJ010000013.1 GCA_021815655.1 Deltaproteobacteria bacterium
CTGATCCATTTCAACTTCAAGGAGCAGCGCCGCCAGCGGCGCGGCGCCGGAGGAACCCCATGACCCCCAACAACTACGCCGAGTTCATCGCCCGCCTGCCCCAGGCCGACATCCCCATGGCCGGGGTCGGCGCTTCCCTGCTGGCCGGTGCCCAGGGGCAGGTGGTTTTCTTCACCCTGCCGGCCGGGGCCTCGGTGCCGCCCCACAGCCATGGCGAGCAGTGGGGCATCGTGGTGGAGGGCGAGGTGGATTTGACCATCGCCGGCGTGCAGCGCACCTACCGCCGGGGCGACGCCTACTATATCGGCGACGGCGTGGTGCACAGCGCCGTGGTCAGGGAAGGCTGTCTGGCCATCGACGTCTTTGCCGATCCCCAGCGCTACCGCGCCAAGGCCTAGGGGCCGGCGGGACAGGCGCCCCTGCCTGGCTTTGCGGTGTGAGGTGGGGGGATAGGGTGGGGGCCGGGCTAGACCCGGGCCTCCACCTGATGGAAGGCCGCGCGCACCACATCCAGCAACTGGTGCAGGTCCGCCGGTTTGGTCAGGTAGCCGTCGAAGCCGGCCTGGCGGGCCGAATCCGGGGTGAACAGGCGGTGGTAGCCGGTCAGCGCGAATATCTGGGCCTGGGGCAGGCGGGGCCGGATGGCCCGGCACAGGTCCAGGCCGCTCATGCCCGGCATGTTCAGGTCCAGGAGCATCACCAGGATGGGTTCCCGCTCCAGAATGCACAGGGCCTCGCGGGCGCCCGCCGCCGCCGTCACCTCATAGCCGAATTCCTGAAAAAAGCTGCACAGGATATCCCTGATGTCCGGCTCGTCATCCACGACCAGGATTTTGGAACCCATGGGACCCACCTTGCACGAGGATGGGGGCGACAATTAAAATCATACTATTCTCTAGGGGAAGATGCAACCGCCCCCGCCGTCGCGTGCGCCCTCCCTGGCCCGGAAGGGCCCAGGGGCCGGGGCTTGAAAGGCCTGCGGGGCATAATTTATGTTGAAAGGGAGAGCAAACCGCCAGCCGGGGGAGAAGCATGCCCGCCTATGAGTACCAATGCCAGAAGTGCCAGGAGGTCTTCACGGTCTTTTTGACCTTGGCCGAGCATGGCCACAAACGCACCGTCTGCCCCAAGTGCAAGGGGCGCAAGTTGACCCAGCTCCTGGGCGGAGTGAGCGTCATCACCAGCAAGAAGAGCTAGGCCGCCGGCCGCTCGTCCAGCACCAGCCAGGCCTGCTGACCGGGTTGCAGCCCCAGGCCGCGCACCTCCTCCAAGGGCAGGCGCAGGCAATAGGCGCGCCCCTCGGCCAAGAGGTCCACCCGCCCCCGCCCGTCCTCCGGCTCCCAGGACAGCCCGGCCACCCGGCAGGGCACCGACACCCGCCCCGGCCCCAGGTCCGTGGGCTGGCGCAGGTAGAGGGCCTGGGGCGTGATGGCCAGGGCCGGGGTCGGCGGGGCTGGGGGCGCGGCGGCCAGATGGCCGTACTCCAGGCCCCAAATCTGGTCCACGGTGCGCCCCAGCCAGGTCAGGTCGTGGCTGGCCACCACCAGGGTGGCCCCCCACTGCTCGCGGGCGCGCAAGGCCGCGCGGCGGATCAATTCGGCGCTGGGCGCGTCCACACCGGCGGTGGGCTCGTCCAGGAGCAGCACCCGAGGCTTGAGCACCAGGCGGGCGGCCAGGGCCACGCGCTTGGCCTCGCCGCCGGAGAGCTCATACCAGCGCCGGCGGCCAAACTCCCGGGGCGCCAGCCCCACCCATTCCAGGGCCTGGTCCAGTTGCTCCTGCCGCGCCCGCCCCCGTCCGCGCAGCTTCAGGCCATAGGCCAGGTTAGCCACCACGCCGCGCTTGAGCAGGTAGGGCTCCTGCAGGAGCAGGGTGATGCCCTGGCGGGCGTCGGGGCTCTCGGGGCCGCGTGGCGCGCCCTCGAAGAGCACCCGCCCCTGGCTGGGGGCCTCCAGGAAGGCCAGAATACGCAGCAGGGTGCTCTTGCCGCTGCCGTTGGGTCCCGCCAGGCCGATCACCGCGCCCCGGGGTATCTCCAGTCGGGGGATGTCCAGGGCCGGCAAGGGGCCGTAATGGTGGACCAGGCCGCGCACCTGGTACAGGGGCTCGCTCACGGCGTGGCCCCCCGCCGCAGGCGGATCAGGCCCAGGTTGACCAGGAGCGCCAGGCCCAGCAGGATGATCCCCAGGGCGATGCCCTGGGCGAACTCGCCCTTGCCCGTCTCCAGAGCGATGGCCGTGGTGACGGTGCGGGTGTGCCACTTGATGTTGCCGCCCACCATCATGGCGATGCCCACCTCGGTGACCACCCGGCCGTAGGCGTTGACCGCCGCCGCCAGTAGACCCTGGCGGGCCTCCCACAGGGTGGTCAGGGCCAACTGGCGGCGGCTGGCCCCCAGAGTCAACAGGGTCAGCCCCAAGCGGCGGTCCAGCCCCTCCACCGCCGTGGCGGTGAGCGCCATCACCACCGGCAGGGCCAGGATGGCCTGGCCGATGGCCAGCCCCGGCAGGGTGAACAGCATCCCCCAGTCGCCCAGGGGCCCGCGCCGGGAGAGAAAGGAGTAGACCACCAGGCCGATAAGCACCGTGGGCAGGGCCAGGCAGGTGTCCACCAGGGTGCGCAGGAGCCGGCGCCCCCGGAAGCGGCCATGCCCCAGCACAAAACCCAGGGGCAGGCCCAGAACCAGGCTGGCCAGCATGGCCAGGCTGGAGGAACGCACCGTGGCCTCCAGGGCCGAGAAGGTCTCGGGGTCGCCCCTGGCCAAGAGCCTGAAGGCCTGGACCAGGCCTTCCAGGATATAGTTCATCTACTGCCCCTTGTAAGTTCCACAGCCTCAAGAGGGGAGCCGGCCAGGCGGGTCGGGCCAGGCGCCGCCCGACCCGCCCAGGGGCTCTAAACGCTAGGCCAGGCCCCTATTGGGCGTTGGGCGTGAAGAGCTGCTTGCCGTAGACCTTGAAGTCGGCCATCAGCTTCTGGCCGTGGGGCGAGGCCAGCCAGTCGGAAAAGCGCTTGGCCAGGTCCTGCTTGGCCTTGGGGCAGGCCGCCGGGTTGACCTCGATGACGCTGTACTGGTTCAAGAGCTCGGGCTCGCCCTCCAGCAGCACCACCAGGGGCGGGTGGCCCTGATTGTCGGCCTCGAATTTAAAGAAGGTGCCGCGGTCGCAGAGGGTGTAGCCCTTCTTCTCGGAGGCCAGGATCAGGGTTTTATACATGCCCTGGCCGGCCTGCACGTACCAGGACTCCTTGTCGGGCACCTGTTCGCCGGCCTTCTTCCACAGCCCCAGCTCCATCATGTGGGTGCCGGACTTGTCCCCCCGGCTGACGAAGATGGCCTTGTGCTGGCGCAGGCTGGCCAGGGCCTGGGCCATGGTCTTGCCCTTGATCCCCGCCGGGTCGTCCGCCGGCCCCAGCAGCACGAAGTCGTTGTACATCACCTGGCGGCGGTTCACCCCGGCCCCGGACTCCACGAACTTCTTCTCGGCCCCGGGCGCGTGCACCAGCACCACATCCACGTCGCAGTTCTTGCCCAGCTCCAGGGCCTTGCCCGTGCCGGTGGCGGTCCATTTCAGCTCGATGCCGGTCTCCTTCTGGAATATCGGGGCCAGATAGTTCAACAGGCCCGTGTCGTCGGTGCTGGTGGTGGTGGCCATCATCAACTGGCCGCCGGCAAGAGCCGGGGCGGAGAGCGAGGCCAGCAGCAGGGCGGCGACGGCAAAGACGGCAAGGGCGTGGTACGGACGCATGAGATACTCCTCGCTAAAATTGAGGCAGGCGGGCAAGCTGATTGCCAACCCGCCGTGAAAGCCGAAGACCGTGCCGCTTTAGGCCAGGAGGCGTCCGGGCCGAGGCGGCGGCGAGCTATGTCATTGTTGGCATAATAATAGGAGAGAGCCGTTCGTAAGGCAAGCGGGATCGCACCTCCCCGGCCAATTGAATCCTCCGCCTCGCGGGGAGGGGGCGGCTATGCTAGGCTGCATCATCACCCGCTGACCCAGGCCCTGGCAAGGAGGCAAGCCATGCCCCGCGGACCCAAGAACTCCCTCACCGACGTGGAAGGCATCCAGGTGGGCCACTATCTCTCCGCCCCCCACCTCTGCGGGGTGAGCGTGGCCCTGTGCCCCCAGGGGGCCGTGGCCGGGGTGGACGTGCGCGGCGCCGCCCCGGCCACCCGCGAGACCGATCTACTGGCCCCCCTGAACCTGGTGCAAGAGGTGCAGGCCGTGGTGCTCACGGGAGGCTCGGTCTTTGGCCTGGCCAGCGCTGACGGGGTGGTGCGCTGGCTGGCCAGCCGAGGCTGGGGCTTTCCCCTGGATGAGGGGCAGGTGGCGCCCATCGTGCCGGCGGCGGCCTTTTACGACCTGGGGCGCGGCCAGGACTACGTGCCGCCCATCGACGCCACTTGGGGCGCCCGCGCCTGCCAGGACGCCCAGGACGGCCCCGTGCCCCTGGGCAACTCCGGGGCCGGCATCGGGGCCGTGGCCGGCGGCCTCAAGGGCGGCCTGGGCAGCGCCAGCGAGGTGCTGAAGAACGGGCTTACCGCGGCGGCCCTGGTGGTGGTCAACTGCCTGGGCTCGGTGATCGACTCGGCCAGCGGGCTGCCCTGGGAGGCCCGCCTGGAGCTGGACGGCGAGTTGGGCGACCTGGGCCGGCGGGCGGTGCGCCTGCCCGGACAGGGGCCGGGGCAGGCGGCGCGCAACACCACCATTGGCATCGTGGCCACCGACGCGGTGCTGACCAAGGCCCAGGCCCAGAAGATGGCCCAGATGGCCCACGACGGCCTGGCCCGGGCCATCCGTCCGGCCCACACCATGTTCGACGGCGACACCATCTTCTGCCTGGCCACGGGGCGCCGCCCCCTGCCCCAGACGCCGGGCTTCTTCGCCGGCACCCAGGCCCAGGCCCTCAACGAGCTGGGCCGGGCCATGGCCGACTGCTTCAGCCGGGCCATCATGCGCGGGGTGCTGGCCGCCACCAGCCTGGGCGGCTTCAGCGCCTTGCGGGACCTGCCGCCGCTCTAGCGGGAGCCCATGGTCGTGCCCCCCCCGCAAGCCACCGAAACAACCCAGGCACATGGCGCCGTCTGGAACCGTGCACCTCGCCGCGGCGCGGCGGAGTGCTAAAATAATTCGCGCCAACGCCGCTGAATGGGAATATTTTATACGGCGAAAGCCTGTCCAGGGACGCGCCTTAGCGTCGCCTTCCCGGTATGTTGGCGGATTAAGCCCAGGTTGCGGCCCAGCGCCCTCCCTGGCCACTTGGCACGGCTCCTGCTCAAGCATGACTGGATAATGTCCAGCCGTCTGGCCGGCCCTTTGTCTTGAGGTGACCAATGCGAAAAAAACTCATCCTGGCCGGTTCCTCCCTGCTGCTGCTGTCCGTGGCCGGCCTGGGATGGTATCTGGCCTTCGGGCGCCCGGAGCCCCCGACCTACAAGACCGCCCTGGTGCGGCGCGGCGACATTGTGTCCACCGTCTCGGCCACGGGCAGCCTGGCGGCGGTGGTCAACGTGCAGGTGGGCACCCAGGTCTCCGGCACCATCCGCAAGATTTTCGTGGACTACAACTCCCTGGTCAAAAAGGGCCAGCCCATCGCCCAGATCGACCCGGCCATCTTCGAGGCCCAGGTGGAGCAAGCCCAGGGCAATTATCAAGCGGCCCTGGCCAACGTGGACAAGGCCAAGGTGACGGTGGCCGACAGCAAGCGCACCCTGGGGCGCAACCGCCAGCTCATCGCCGGCGACTTCATCCCCCGCTCCGACCTGGACACCGCCCAGACCGCCTACGACGGCGCGCTGGCGGCGCAGAAGGCCGCCGAGGCGGCGGTCATCCAGACCCGGGGCGCCCTGAACCAGGCCCAGACCAACCTGGCCTACTCCACCATCCGCTCGCCCGTGGACGGCATCGTGGTCTCGCGCAACGTGGACGTGGGTCAGACCGTGGCCGCCTCCTTCCAGACCCCCACCCTTTTCAACATCGCCCAGGACCTGACGCGCATGGAGATCGACACCAGTGTGGACGAGGCCGACATCAGCCGGGTCAAGGAGGGGCAGAGCGCGGTCTTCACCGTGGACTCCTACCCCGAGACGCGCTTCGAGGGCAAGGTGACCCAGGTGCGCAGCTCCCCGGTGGTCAACCAGAACGTGGTCACCTACGTGGTGGTGGTCGGGGTGGACAACCGGGACCTCAAGCTCAAGCCGGGCATGACCGCCAACGTCACCCTGGAGGTGGCCCGCCGCGACGGCGTGCTCAAGCTGCCCTCCGCCGCCCTGCGCTTCAAGCCCAAGACGCCCGGCCCCCCCCAGGCCGCCTCCGCCAGCCAGCCCCCGGCCAGGTCCAAGGCCCCCCTGGTCCGCCGGGTCTACCTGCTGGGCGCCGACGGCCAGCCGCGCCCCGTGCCGGTGCGGACCGGCATCGGCGATGACACCCACCTGGAGCTGCTCGAGGGCGACATCAAGGAGGGCGACGCCGTGATCGTGGAACAGGTGGGCGCCAAGAAGCCCGTCAGGGCCGTGGGTGGCATGCACGGCCCGAGGTTGTAGATGGAAGCCGCGGAGAGCCTGAACAGTGCCGGCACGGTGCCCGTGGTGAGCTTGACCCGGGTCAGCAAGGTCTTCGTCATGGGCGAGGAGCGCGTGGAGGCCCTCAAGGGCATCACCCTGGAGGTGGCGGGCGGCGACTTCCTGGCCATCATGGGCTCCTCGGGCAGCGGCAAGAGCACCTGCATGCACATCCTGGGCTGCCTGGACACCCCCAGCGGCGGCGAGTACCGCCTGGAGGGCGTCAGCGTGGAGGGAATGTCCAGGAACCAGCTGGCCGAAGTGCGCAACAAGAAGCTGGGCTTCGTCTTCCAGGGCTTCAACCTGCTAACCCGCACCAGCGCCCTGGAGAACGTGGAGTTGCCCTTGATCTACGCCGGCGTGGGGGCCCAGGAGCGCCGCCAGAAGGCCCTGGACGCCCTGGCCATGGTCGGCCTGGCCCAGCGGGCCGGCCACTACAGCAACCAGCTCTCCGGCGGGCAGCAGCAGCGGGTGGCCATCGCCCGCGCCCTGGCCAACGACCCGGCCCTCATCCTGGCCGACGAGCCCACCGGCAACCTGGATTCCAAGACCAGCGAGGAGATCATGGCGATCTTCGAGCAGCTGCACCTCAAGGGGATCACCATCATCATGGTCACCCACGAGGCCGACGTGGCCGCCCACGCCCGGCGGGTGGTCATCTTCAAGGACGGCAGAATAGTGGACGACCGCCGCCGGGACCAGGGCGGCTGGGCGCCGATGGTGCGGCCATGATGGACCTGCTCCTGGCCCTTAAGATCGCCCTGCGCGCCCTGGCCGTCAACAAGATGCGCTCCTTCCTGACCATGCTGGGCATCATCATCGGCATCGGCGCGGTGATCGTCATGATCGCCATCGGCTCCGGCGCCAGCCAGGTCATCGCCGATCAGATCGCCTCCATGGGCTCCAACCTGCTCCTGGTGGTCCCAGGCTCGGCCCTGTCCGGCGGCCTGCGTTCCGGCGCCGGCACCGTGCCCACCCTAACCTATGACGACGTCAAGGCCATCCGCAACGAGTGCCCCTCCGTGGAGCGGGTGGCCCCCACGGTGCGCGGCAGCGCCCAGGTGGTCTACGGCAACATGAACTGGTCCACCGTGATCCAGGGCAACACGCCGGAGATGCTGGACGTGCGCGAATGGACCGTGGCCGAGGGCCGGGGGCTCAGCGCCCACGACGTGGACGGGGCGCTGAAAAACTGTCTGTTGGGGGCCAGCGTGGCCGAGGTCCTCTTTGGCAGCGAAAGCCCGGTGGGCAAGATCGTGCGCATCAAGCAGGTGCCCTTCACGGTGGTGGGCGTCCTGGAGCGCAAAGGCCAATCCCCCCGCGGCGAGGATCAGGACGACGTGGTCTTCGTGCCCATCACCACCGCCCAGCGCAAGATACTGGGCAGCCCCTTCCCCAACACCGTGGGCGCGTTGTTGATCCAGGCCAAGAGCGAGGAGGTGCTGAGCCAGGCCGAGGAGGAGGTCACCGCCCTGCTGGACCAACGCCACCGCATCGGACCCAGCCGCGATCGCGACTTCATCCTGCGCAACCTCACCGAGATTCTGGCCGTGTCCCAGCAGTCGGCCCAGGTGATGTCGCTCCTGTTGGGCGCCGTGGCCTCCATCTCCCTGGTGGTGGGCGGCATCGGCATCATGAACATCATGCTGGTATCGGTCACCGAACGCACCCGCGAGATCGGCATCCGCATGGCCATCGGCGCCAAGCAGCGCAACATCCTGTTGCAGTTTCTCACCGAGGCCGTGCTGCTCACCCTCTTCGGCGGCATCATCGGCATGCTCCTGGGCATGGCCGGGTCCTACGTCGTGGCCAAGCTCTTTGAGTGGCCTACCCTCATATCCCACCAGGCCATCCTGGTGGCCTTTGCCTTCTCCGCCGTCGTGGGCGTCTTCTTCGGCTTCTACCCCGCCCGCACCGCCGCCCGCCTCAACCCCATCGATGCCCTGCGCTACGAATAGTGCCGGGGTGCCCCCGGCTGGGCTCAAACGGGCCGAGAGGGGCTGGTGATTCTACCAACGCCGGCGGCTCCCGGTGAAGGCAACTGGATAGGCAACAATAATTGAACCAGAGTCGTTGCGAGGCGCCCTTGCGGAGGATGAAGCAATCGCCGGACAAGTTGTCCGGCGCGGTTCAATTGGCCAGGAGATTGCCGCGACCCCTGGGGGGCCAGGCAATGACCGCCATATTCGTTTGGCCGTGATTAAGGTCAGGAGGTTATCGAAGGTCTTTTTGCAGGCGCAGGCGCCAGACCATGGTCAGGGCCTCCAGGCCGATGCCCAGGGTCATCTTTGATTGCCCCACCCGGCGGTCCTCGAAGCAGATGGGCACCTCCACCAGGCGGCAGCCGGCGCGGTGGGCGCGGTAGTTCATCTCCACCTGGAAGCCATAACCGTCGCTCACCACCCGGCCCAGGTCCAGGGACTCCAGCACCCGCCGCGGCCAGCACTTGAAGCCGCCGGTGACGTCCTTTAGCGGCAGGCCCAGGATGAGGCGGGAATAGAGGCTGCCGCCCCGGCTCAAGAGGCGGCGACCCAACCCCCAGTTCCGCACCCGGCCGCCGGGCACATAGCGGGAGCCGATGGCCACCGCCCCGCCGAGGGCGGCCCGCACCAGGCTGGGCACGGCTCGGGGGTCGTGGGAGAAATCAGCGTCCATCTGCACCACGAAGCTGGCCCGGGTGTTGGCCAGCGCCCAGGCGAAGCCCTCCACGTAGGCCGAGCCCAGGCCCAGCTTGCCCGCCCGGCGCAGCAGGCTCAGCCAGGGATAGGTTTGGCCCAGTTGCTGGGCCAACTCGCCGGTGCCGTCGGGCGAGGCGTCGTCCACCACCAACAGACCCAGGTCCAGCCCCAGGCCGGCCAGGGCCGCCACCAGGCCGGGCAGGTTGTCGGCTTCATTATACGTGGGTACGACTACCAGTATCTCCAACCTGCCATCCTCGAGTCCCCCGGGTCTTCCTCCCCGGCCGCGACCTGGCTCCCGCCTTAGCGAAGTCCTGACTTGAGGGCCACTTCCAAGAATCGCCGCTGGGGTTCCTCCCACTCCGGGGCCGCCAGGCTGGCGGCCCGCAAAAGCTCCACCACCCGGGGCCAGTCCACCCAGCGGTCGCGATAGCTTTTGGGCACGCCCGGGAAATTGGGGTGTGGCCCCGTGGGGTCCTGGCTCCAGGCCGCCAGCAGGGCCTGGGCCTGGGCCAGGTCCTGGCGGGCCTGCGGGGGGGGCTGGTAGCCCGCGCCCGCATCGGCCTCATAGAGGAACAACTTGGCCAGGGACCAACCCGGATCGTGCCCCTCGAACTGGCCGAAGCTCAGCCGCACGTAGCGCGCCTGCCGTGGCTTGAACGATATCTCCATGGCCGTGGAGTCATACAATTTTGGATGCCCTCCCCGCCAGAGCAGGCCGGCCAAGCAGATGCCACGGGCCGCGGTGCGCCACTCTTGGCCGTCCAGGGATACCTCCACCTGCAAGGGCACCTCGTCGCCTTGGGTCAGGCTGGTGCCGGGCTGGGGCAACAGTGACAGGCGGGCCAGGTCCACCGGCCGGCCCAGGTCCACCAGGAGCCAATCCCCGCTGCGCCAGGGCTTGGTCCCTGCCCGCAATTGGTCCCAGCCGCCCAAGAGGCGCTCCAGGCCCGGCTCGCCTTGGCTGGAGGTGACCCGGCAATCCTGGCAGCCCAGGGGGCGATCCGGCGGCGGCGGCTGGAAGTCATACCAAAATACGTAATGGCCCACTATTTCCCGCTGGCTGCCGCCGCCCAGCATGCGCAGGCCCGCCTTCATCTGCCCCGGCATGGGCCCGCCCAGGATGTCGTGGGTGATGAACGCCACTTTGGCGGCCTGGTCCACCTGGCGCAGGTAATCAAGATTGCGCCAGCCGACATGGTCGGCGGCGATGATCTTCTCGTGGCTCTCGAAGGTTATGGTATACCCCAGGCGCCCCTGGGCGTAACAGCGGTTAATGCCCAACTGCTGCAAGCGGGCGATCAGGGGGTCCACCTCCCGCCGGGGCGCCTGGTCGGTATCCCGCACGAACATGACGATGGTAAGCAGATTGAACCCCAGCAGACCGGCCAGGAGCACCGGCAGGGCGGCCCGGCGCCAGGCATGCACCCGGCACAGCCAATAGCCGGTGAGCACCGCCAGGGACACATAGATGGATTCGCAGTAGCGGGTGAAGCCGCGGTGGCCGTAGGCGCTGGCGGCGTGGGCCAGCATGCCCGCCAGGAGCACCGCCACCACCAGGTCCAGGGGCCCTTGCAGGGGCGCCTGGCGCCGGACCAGGCGGTACAGCCAGCGCCCGGCCACCCCCAGGGTGATGACCAAGACCGGCAGGTACACCGCCACGGTCACCGCCACCCTGAACCCCAGGGGGATGAGCCCCTCCACGCTGTGGCCGTCCCACCAGTCTCCCAGCAGGGTAGGCAGCCATACGCCCCGCGCCAGGAAGACCAGGTTGTCCAGGATGTGCCGCGTGCCGTGCTCGATGGCCTCGAAGGTCATGAAGCCATGGGTGAGGTTCCACCACCAGAAGGGCGAGGATCCCAGCAGGAAGCCGCCCAGCACCAGCCAGGGTACCGGCCCCTTGAACAGGCTGGGCCGCGCCACCACCAGGCCCAGACCGGCGGCCAGCAACAAGGGCGCCACCAAAAGGCTGCACCACCAGCCCACGCCCGCCAGCAGGCCCAGGCCCAGGGCCCACAGACCGGGGCGCTGGGGCGGCCGGAAGGCCAGCCGGCACACGCCGTAGAGGAACCAGGCCGCCGCCACCACCGACTCCAGGTGGCCGCCGGTGGCGTAGAGGCCGTCAAAACTAAGAAAGACCGGGGGCAGGGCCCAAAAGGCCGCCGCCAGCCAGCCCAGGCGGGCGCCCCCCACCTCGCGTCCCAGGGCATACACCGCCAAGAGGCCCAGGCTGCTCACCAGGATCAGGGTCAGACGCAGGACCGCGGTGGAAGGCCCGGCCACCCAGAATAGCAGACCGGCCAGGGTGGGTTCCAAGGTGCCCATGTAGGGCTGGCCCCAAAAGAAAATTTGCCAGTGCCCCTTGAGCAGGTGCAGGGCCATCAGGCCGGTGATGGATTCGTCATAATCGGCCTGGGCCAGGTAAGGCGTATTCACCAACGCCCAGCGCGTGGCGAAGTGCAGCGCCAAAAGCAGCGCCAGGACCAGCCAGGGCGGGAAATAACTACGCGATGAAAGTACGGGTTGTTTAGGCATTGACCATTCTTGGCAGGCGGTCAAGGTTAATGTAGGTCCCTCACACCCTCATTTCTTCGGTCCCGGAGCCGGCGGCGCGGGGGGCCGGAGGCTCGCACCGTTTTATCCCCTTGGGCCGGACAGGTAAAGGATAACAAGTATACAGACTTATTACAGGCAAAAACTATACCTGCGGCAAGCTCTGTGGCCCGCGTCCTCAGGCCAGGG
>JAKAGJ010000554.1 GCA_021815655.1 Deltaproteobacteria bacterium
GTTCAAGGGCGGCATCAACGGTCGCCTGCTTTACCCCCACACCGCCATCCTGGATCCGGTGCTGACGGTGAGCTGCCCGGCCTACATCACGGCCATCGTGGGCATGGACGCCCTGACCCATGCCATGGAGGCCTTCACCAGCCGCGCGGCCACGCCCATGAGCGACTTGAACGCGCTCAAGGCCATCGAGCTGATCGGCGAGAACCTCAGGCCAGCCGTGGCCCATGGCGAGAATCTGGCCGCCCGCGAGGGCATGCTGCTGGGCTCCTACCTGGCCGGCCTGGCCCTGGCCCAAGCCGGTGTGGGGGCGGTGCACGCCATGGCCTACCCCCTGGGCGCCTTCTACGACATCCCCCACGGCGAGGCCAACGCCACGTTGTTGCCCTATGTGCTGCGCTTCACCCTCATGGCCTGCCCCGAGCGCTTCGCCACCATGGCCTACGCCCTGGCCGAGCTGCCCGAGGACCTCTCCACCCGCGAGGCGGCCGAGGCCTGCGTGCAGGAGGTCTTCGAGCTGTCCTATGACATCGGTATCCCGCCCAACCTGGCCGCCCTGGAGGTGCCCGAGGCCGAGGTGCCGGAGATGGCGCAAAAGGCCATGACCGTGGCTCGGCCCATCGCCAACAACCCGCGCAAGGTGACGGCCCAGGACCTGGAAGGCATCTACCATACGGCCTTCGAGGGCGAGTAGACCAAGCGGACTGAGCAACCAGCCCGGCCCCGTCCCCTGGGGCCGGTTCCTTTAGGAGATGAGCCATGCCTGGCTTCGAGTGGCTGGACGACAAGGAATCCAAGGCCTTGATGGAGGTTATGAACCGGGGCATCCTCTTTCGTTACGACATGCCCGGCGGCCGTGGCCAGTACGTGGAGGAATTCGAGAAGAAGTTCGCCAGCTATTGCGGCGCGCGCTTCGCCCTGGCGGTGAATAGCGGCACCGCGGCGGTCAAGGTGGGCCTGATGGGCCTGGGCATCGGCCCCGGCGACGAGGTGATCGTGCCCGGCTTCACCTTCGTGGCCACATGGGAGGCGGTCTTTGACTGCGGGGCCACGCCGGTCTTCTGCGAGATCGACGAGACCCTGTGCCTGGACCCGGCCGACCTGGAAAAGAAGATCACCTCCAAAACCCGCTGCATCGTGGCCGTGCACATGCTGGGCGCCCAGGCGCGCATGGACCTGATAAAATCCGTGGCCCAGCGCCATGGTTTGCCGGTGCTGGAAGACACCGCCCAGGCGGCGGGCTGCACCCTGGAAGGCAAGTACGTGGGCACCTTCGGGGCTTGCGGCACCTTCAGCTTCGATGCGGTCAAGACCCTGACCACCGGCGAGGGTGGCATGGTCATCACCGACGACGAAGCCCTGTACCAGACCATCTGCGAGTACTCCGACCACGGCCACGACCACAAGCCCGTGGGCCGGGGCAACGAGGGCCGACGCTTTTCGGGCTTCAACTATCGCATGATGGAATTGCAGGGCGCCCTGGGCCTGGTGCAGTTGGAGAAGCTGACCCCCATGGTGGCGCGCATGCGCGCCCATAAGCAGGCCCTCAAGGAGGCCCTGTCGCGGGTGCCGGGGCTCACCTTCCGGGAGCTGCCCGACGCGGCCGGCGACTCGGCCACCTTCCTGAGCTGGTTCATGCCCGAGGCCGCCCAGACCCAGCGCCTGGCCGCCATCCTGGCCGACAACGGCGCCGGCGCCGTGCCCTGGGGCGTCAACACCTGGCACTCCTACACCAACTGGGAGCACCTGCACGCCGGGTCCACCCCCTGCAAGAACGGCTGGCCCTACAAGCGGCCTCAGGGCGACCTGGCCTATGGCCCCCAGGATCTGCCCAAGACCAGCGCCCTGTTGGCTCGCTGCCTGTCCTGGCAGATCATGCTGAACTGGGACGAGGCCGAGCTGCAAAAGCGCACCGCGGCCATCAACCACGCGGTGGGCGCCTTCTAGCCATGAGCCTGTACGTCATCATACCCGCCCGCTACGGCTCCACGCGCTTTCCCGGCAAGCCATTGGTGAGCATCAATGGCCGGCCCATGATCCAGCACGTCATGGAGCGGGCCGGCCGCGCCGCCGGGGTGGTGGAGGTGGCGGTGGCCACCGACGATGAGCGCATCGCCCAAGCCGTGCGGGCCTTTGGCGGGCGGGCGGTGATGACGCCCTCGGACCTGCGCAGCGGCAGCGACCGCGTGGCCGCGGCGGCCCAGGAAATGGGATTGAAGGACAACGACCTGGTGGTCAACGTGCAGGGCGACCAGCCCCTGCTGCCTCCCGAGGTCATCAGCCAGACCGCCGAGCCGCTGCTCAAGGACCCGGGCCTGGGCATGGCCACGCCGGTGGTGCCCATCACCCGCCCCGAGGAGGTCACCGACCCCAACCACGTCAAGGTGGTGCTGGACCGCCAGGGCAATGCCCTATATTTCTCGCGCCAGCCCATACCCCACCCCCGCGACGGCGCGCCGGTGACCTTCTTGAAGCACCTGGGGGTCTACGTCTTCCGCAAGTCCTTCCTGGACTCCTACGCCGCCCTGCCTTCCGGCCACCTGGAGGAGCTGGAAAAGTTGGAGCAGCTTCGGGTGCTGGAGGCGGGCTTCAGGGTGCGCTGCGTGGTCACCCAGTTCGATTCGCCGGAGGTGGACCGCCCCGAGGACGCCATGCGGGTGGCCCAGATACTCCAGGACAGCCCCCCCGACTGGTAGGGCCGGTAGCACGGATCATGTTCAGCCAGGCCGGACGCCCCGCATTCTTTGGCGGCGGGCCGGCCTGGCTCTTTTATGGGCTGGCCGCCTTGAGCCTGCTGCTGTTCATCCACAACCTGCGCCGGCGACGCCGCGCCGGGGGCTCCGCGGCGGGCGGCCTGCCCTGGTT
>JAKAGJ010000555.1 GCA_021815655.1 Deltaproteobacteria bacterium
TATAAAAAATACGCGCCGCTCCTGGCCCAGCGCAAAATAAATATGCACCTCTGGGCCGGCACCAGGAGCTGGCGGCGGCGGGACAGTCCCCCGGTAGGCCCGCCAGGGCTTAACTCGCGGTAAAGGGGGGCATATCAGCGCATCGGCCTAATGCGCACCTCGATATCCGGCGCGTCCTTCATCAGCTCCAGGAGGCTGGCGGGGTCGGTTTGCCCATAATGATAGGGGTAGAGCACCCGTGGCCGGAAGGCCTTGGCGGCGTCGGCCACCATCTCCGGGGTCATGGTGTAGGGCAGATTCATGGGCAAAAAAGCCACGTCGATATTTTTTAGCGCCTTCATCTCGGGGGTGTTTTCGGTGTCGCCGGCCAGGTAGACCCGTTTGTCGCCAAAGGTGACGACATAGCCGTTGCCCACGCCCTTGGGGTGATAGGCCAGACCGGGCTGGCGCATGTGCACCAGGTTGTAGGCCGGCACGGCCTCGATGGTCAGGTTGAGCAGGGTCAACTTTTGGCCGTTGGCCATGACCCGGGCGCCGGGCAGCTTCTCGGCGCTGGCCTGGTTGCAGACGATGATGGTCTGGCCGGTCTTGGTTTTTTCGATGGCCGCCGGGTCCAGGTGGTCCTGATGCTCATGGGTGATGAGCACCAGATCGGCCTTGGGCAGGGCGTCGTAGTCAGCCTGCTTGCTCCAGGGGTCCACCTGGATCACCTTGCCGCCGTACTGAAGCATCAGGCTGGCGTGTCCCAGGAAGCTGATGCGCAGGTCCCCTCCGGCGGTGGGGATGACATCAAAGGGGGGCTGCTGAACCTGGGCCTGGACGGGGGCGGCCAGGCCCAGGCCCAGGGCCATCAGCGACAGGCCGAGCAACAAAACGTCACGCATGGAGGTCCTCCCTGCTGGCCCCGGCGGCTGGCGGCCCGGGGGCCGGGTTGGGGAAGCGTGGATGGTCTTCCTCGCGGCTGGATTGCTTATGTGGTTAGTGTGACAAAGGCCGGCGTTGACCGCAACAGGCTTTGCGCCAACAAGCCTATTCGTGGCGCAGGGCGGCGGCCGGGTCCAGTCTGGCGGCGCGCAGGGCCGGGTACAGGCCCGATAGCATGCCCACCCCCACGGCCATGGCCAGGGACAGGGCCACGGGCCAGAGGGTGACCACCGAGGTCCAGCCGGCCACCAGGTTGATGAACAGCACCCCCAGCACCCCCAGGAGGATGCCCAGGAGGCCGCCGCCCAGGGTCAAGAGCACGGCCTCGCCCAGGAAGTGGGCGGCGATATGGGCGGCGCTGGCCCCCACGGCCCGCCGCAGCCCTATCTCGCGGGTGCGCTCGGAGACGCTTGCCAGCATCATGTTCATGATGCCGATGCCGCCCACCAACAGCGAGATGCCGGCGATGCCAAACAGCACCACGTTGAAGACCCGCTGGGTGCGCTGGGCCTGGTTGATAAGTTCCTGGGGCACCACCACCTGGAAGTCCTCGAAGCCGCCGTGGCTCTGCATCAGCACCTGGCGGGCTACCGCGGCGGCGGGGCTCACCTGCTCGGTCTGGCCCATGCGCAGGGTTATCTCGCTCAGCTCGGGCTCGCGCTTGTCGCCCAGGCGGGGGGCGGGCTCGGCCCCCAGGGGCAGGAAGATGGCCCGGTTGTAGTTGCGCACGGCGATGGCCGCGCTTTTGCCCCGCACCCAGCGCCGCTCGCGCAGGATGCCCACCACCAGGAAGGGCCGGTCCTCCAGGGAGAGCGTGCCTCCCAGCATGCCCTGGGAGCCCAGCAGGCGGGCCGTGTCCCAGCCCAGCACGCAGACCTGGTTCTTGCTTATGACGTCCAGGGGGGCGATGAAACGTCCCTGGGCCAGGTCCAGGTTTAGGGCCCGGGGGTAGGCCTCGGTAACCGCCAGCACCTCCAGGGGGTCGTCCTTGCTGGCCCCGGCCACGGCGGCGCGCACCTGCTTGAGCCCCGCCACCGCCGAAACCCCCGGCACCAGGCGCGAGAGCAGGGCCGCGTCCTCCTGCCTCAAGCCCCGGGAGAGGCGCTCGCGGGCGGCTGCCTCCTGGGCCTGGGTCAGGGCCGTGGGGCGCACGATGATGTTCTGGGTGCCCAGTTGGCCGATCTGCTCCAGGGTCTCGCGCTTGGCGCCCTCGGCCATGGCCAGCATGGCGATGACCGCCATCACGGCGAAGACGATGCCCAGCATGCTTAAAACCGTGCGCAGCTTGTGCTGCCACAGGGCCTGACCGGAGGTGAGGAGAAGCTTGCGCCAGTTCACGGCGCGTTCTCCTGGTCGGACACCAAACAGCCGTCCAATAGCTCTATGGTGCGCCGGGCGCGGGCCGCCACCTGGGGGTCGTGGGTGACCACCACCAGGGTCACGCCCTGGCTGTTAAGTTCCTGGAACAGGGCCAGGATGGCCTGGCTGTTCTTGGAGTCCAGGTTGCCGGTGGGCTCGTCGGCCAGAATGAGCCAGGGTTTGATGGCCAAGGCCCTGGCGATGGCCACCCGCTGCATCTCTCCGCCCGAGAGCTGGGCTGGCCGGTGCTCCAGGCGGTGCCCCAAGCCCACGCGCTCCAGGGCCTGGCTCACCTGCCCCCGCACCAGCTCCGGGGAGTGCTGGCGGTAGAGATAGGGCAGGGCCACGTTCTCCCGCACCGTGAGCTGGGGCAGCAGATTGAATGTCTGGAAGATGAAGCCGATGTGGTTGGCGCGCAGGCGCGAGAGCTCGCGGTCGCTCGAGCGGGCCACGTCCTGGCCGGCCAGGTGATAGGAGCCCTGGCTGGGGCGGTCCAGGCAACCCAGGAGGGTCAGCAGGGTGGACTTGCCCGAGCCCGAGGCGCCCATGATGGCCAGATACTGGCCGACGGC
>JAKAGJ010000556.1 GCA_021815655.1 Deltaproteobacteria bacterium
CGGCAACATCCCGCGCCACGTGGACCCCATGGTCTGCACGGGAGGCGGCACCTGTGCGGCGGCCTGCCCCTATCACGCGCTGACCCTGCAGAACAACAGCACCGCCCAGCGCGAGGCCCGGGTGGCCGCCCTGGCCGGGCGCCTGGGGCCCCAGGAGGTCATGGCCTTCGGCTGCGCCTGGGGCGGCCTGGCCGCCGCCGACAACGCCGGCGTCAAGGGGCTCAAGTCCGACCCGCGCCTGTACCTGCTCAAGGTGGGCTGCATCGGCCAGCTCGACCCCTCGGTGATGGCCCGCGCCTTCCTGGAGGGCGCGCCGGGCCTGCTCCTCATCGGCTGTCCGCCCGAGGACTGCCACCACTCCTATGGCCTGGACCACACCTGGAGCCGCGTCAACCTGATCAAGAAGCTCCTGGCCATGTGCGGTCTGGACCGCCGGCGCATCGCCCTGGCCCACGCAGACCTGAACGACCCCGAGCAGTACATCAAGACCGTGGACAGCTTCGCCAGCCTGATCGCCCAGTTGGGGCCGGTGCCCAACGACAGCGGCACCCTGGAGCGGCTGCGCGGCATGTATGACACTGTGAACAACGCCCGGGTGCGCTGGGTGCTGGGCGCCAACCTGCGCCGGCCCTGGGAGGAGGTCTACCCGGGCAACCAGCGCAACGCCCTGGTATTCGACAAGAACTTCCTGGACCTGGTGAACGACGAATTCACCTGCGCTCGCCTGTCCCAGCTCCTGCGCAAGCTCGGCCAGCCCACGGTCCTGCCCGACATGGCCAAGGCCCTGAAGGAGGACCAGGGCAAGCTGGTGGGCAGGCTTCAGGAGATGGTATCCGAGGGCCTGATCAGCCGCATCCACAAGGAGGGCGTGGCCCATTACGTCCTGCGGGCGTAAACTCCAGCCGCCACGGCCGGCGGGCGACCCGCGCCCGCCGGCCTTCACCGTCCGAGCCAGGGAGAGCAACTTGAGCGAGCAAGCACATCACGAGGAGACTGGCGGCCGGCTGGTCCTGAGCGACGCCTTCATGGAGCACGCGCTGACCCCCCGCAACCTGGGCGTGCTGCCCGAACCGGCGGCCATGGGCCAGGCCAAGGGCACCTGCGGCGATTTAATGGAGATGTATCTGCGGGTGGAGGACGGTGCGGTGGTGACGGCCCGCTTCCTGCCCCACGGCTGCATGCACACCGTGGCCTGCGGCAGCGTGTTGACCGGCCAACTGGAGGGGCTGACCCTGGAGCAGGCCCTGTCCATCACCCCGGATCAGGTGGAGGAAGACCTGGGCGGGCTGCCCCGGGAGCATCGTCACTGCGCGGCCTTGGCCGTGGCCGCCCTGCGCGCAGCGGTGCGCGAGCACTATCAGGACCGCCGCAGCCCCTGGAAGCGGCTCTACCAGCGGGACTGAAAGGCCCCGGCGGCCCGGACAGGCGCCCTGGGTTGATCCCCGGACAGCCGCCCTCTCCCCGGCGGGGGCGCGCTCCTCAGACCTTCTCGGCCTGGACGGCGGGGGGGACTGGTTCCGGCCCCGCCTGTTCCGGCCCCTCGAGGCCCTCGGCCGCCTCGGGGCCTTCCTCCCCGCCCAGAATCACCTGCGGGGCCTGGCAACTGGCCGCGGCCTGCTCCAGGGCGCCATCGCGCTCGCCGGCAAAGGCCGAGGCCAGGGGCAGCAGCTTGGCCACCTTGGCCTCCAGCCCCTCCTGGGTGAAGGGCTTGACCATGTAGGCATCCACCCCCGCCCGCACGGCCTGCACCACGTCCATCTGCTGGCCCTTGGCGGTGACCATCAGGAAGGGCATGCGCCCCCAGGGGCAGTTGGCGCGCACCCAGCGCAAGAGCTCCAGGCCGCCCATGTCCGGCATGTTCCAGTCGCTGATGAGAAGGTCGATCTTGTTGGTCAGCAGAAGCTGCACCGCCTCGGTCCCGTCGCGGGCCTCCAGAATGCGGCTCACCCCCATCTCGCGCAGGCTTTTGGTCAAAAGTTTGCGCATGGCGGGGAAGTCGTCCACCAGCAAAACGTGGAGATCGCCTAGCTCCATGGTCCCGGCCCCCCCGACGCCATGTCCTGGCTGGCGCTCGCCGGCAAAGTTCCCCTCAACCTAACACCTGCCTTATCTTGGCCTCCAGGATCTCGGCCGTGAAGGGCTTGATGATGTAGTTGCTCACCTCGTGCTTGATGGCCTCCACCACGTTCATCTTGTCGCCCTCGGCGGTGACCATGATGAAGGGTAGATGCCGAAACTCCTGGCTGGTGCGCACCCAGACCAGGAGATCCAAGCCGGACATGCCGGGCATGTTCCAGTCGCTGAGCACCAAGTCGATGCCCTCCGCCTCCAGGATCTCCATCGCCTCCTTGCCGTTGGTGGCCTCGTGGATTTCGCTGACGCCCAGTTCACGCAAGGCGTTGCGCAGCAGGCGGCGCATGGCGGGGAAGTCGTCCACCACCAGCACGCGGGTGAAGGGACCAAGGGGCATCGGCGGACATCCTCAGCGCCGGGGCGCGGCCATTGGCTCCACTGCATCCATGGCATATCTCGGTTAAAGGCAAGCCGCTGGCACCACGCGGGACGAATAATTTATACCACTGCCGCTTTGCTCAAGGCAACCACCGCACAAAGGTGAACAATTCCTGTTTGGCGCGGGCGGGGCAGGTCGCCCGCCGACAACCGCCCAAAAAGCGGATTTGTGTTTAAGGGACCGGCCTTGCTATATATACTAAACATCTAATCCGAGGCGCGCGGGAGTTCTTTCGGGGCGGCCAGCCCCCAGATACCTCGCCGGGACGTGGTGGGTGGCGATGGGTTCCTTTGTCGACGAAGCCCTGTTGCAGGATTTCCTGGCTGACAGCGGTGAACACC
>JAKAGJ010000557.1 GCA_021815655.1 Deltaproteobacteria bacterium
CCAACCAGATGAGCGTCATCGACACCGGCGTGCTGGTTCACCAGGTGCCCGGCGGCATGATCAGCAACCTGGTCAGCCAGCTCAAGGAGGCCAAGGCCCTGCACCGCCTGCCCGAGGTCTACGCCGAGGTGGCCGTGGCCCGCACCGAGATGGGCACCCCGCCGCTCGTCACCCCCACCAGCCAGATCGTGGGCGTGCAGGCCGTGCTCAACGTGCTCTTCGGCAAGTACAAGATGGTCACCAACGAGACCAAGGGCATCCTTTACGGCCTCTACGGCAAGACCCCCACCGAGCCCGATCCCGAGGTGCGCAGGAAGGCCCTCAAGAAGTACCCCCGGGGCAGCGAGCCCATAACCTGCCGGCCCGCCGACGTGATCGAGCCCGAGCTGCACCTGGCCAAGGACCGGGTCAAGGACATCCCCGGCGCCGACAAGTTCGACGTGATGACCGCCGCCATCTACGACATCACCGGCACCCAGTTCGTGAAGATCAAGCGCGGGGTGGAGCCCATGCCGCCGGCCATGAAGGGCAAGAGCCTGGAGGACGTGGCGGCCGAGGACAAGATCATCGCCGAGTGCAGGAAGCAGGCGAAGGAGGCCCTGGCCAAGAAGTAGGCGCGGCCACTTGGGGGGCGGCCAATCGTCCGCCCCCGGAAACGGAGAAGGACGGTGATCGAGGTACGATTCCACGGTCGCGGAGGGCAGGGCGCGGTCACCTCCGCGGAGCTGATGGCCATGGCGGCCATAGGCGAGGGGAAATACGCGCAGGCGTTTCCCTCCTTTGGTCCTGAGCGCCGTGGTGCGCCTTTGCAGGCGTTTTTGCGGATATCTGAGACGGCGATTCGTCTGCGGGAGAAGATTTCGGCTCCCGACGTGGTGGTGGTTCTGGACCCGGCGCTGGTGGCGACGGGCAACGTGAAGGCGGGGCTCAAGTCCGGGGGCACTTTGGTGGTGAACACCTCCAAGCCGGTGGGGGCGGTTCGCGCCGAGTGCGGTTACGGCGGTCGCACGGCGGTGGTGGACGCGAGCAAGATCGCCGAGGAGGAGCTTGGGGTTCCTATCACCAACACCACGATGCTGGGAGCGCTTTTGAAAGCGGCGGGGCTGGTGGGCCTGGAGTCGCTCAAGGTTCCGTTGGAGGCGCGGTTTGGCAAGAACGCGGGCAAGAACCTCAAGGCGCTGGAGCGTGCCTTCAGCGAGACGCGCATAGAGGAGTAGGGACCATGGCCGACGAGGGACTGCAATCATGGAAGAGCCTGGCGCTGGGCTGCGCGATGACCGAGCCCGGCACGTCCAAGCGCTTCAACACGGGGGACTGGCGCAGCCGGCGGCGACCGCTGACGGACCGCGAGAAATGCATCAAGTGCGGGATGTGCTACGCGCTGTGCCCTGACCAGTGCTACACGGCCGACCCTAAGGCGGAAGGCTACTACGACTGGGACAGCTTCTATTGCAAGGGGTGCGGGATCTGCATCTACGAGTGTCCCAAGCAGGCGATCTCCTGGCAGGACGAGAAAGAGGAGGACAAGTATGGCCCGGCGTGTGGGTCTTGAGGTTTCGCTGGCCTGCTCGGAGGCGGTGAAGCTGGCGAACGTGGACGTGATCGCGGCGTATCCGATCACGCCGCAGACGCATATCGTGGAGCACTTGGCGGAGCTGGTGGCCGATGGCCACCTGGACGCGGAGTTCGTGCCGGTGGAGAGCGAGCACAGCGCGATGAGCGCGTGCGTGGGCTCATCGGCGGCGGGGGCGCGTACGTTCACCAGCTCCAGCTCGCAGGGTCTGGCGCTGATGCACGAGATTTTGTTCATCGCCTCGGCGATGCGTTTGCCGATCGTGATGGCGGTGGCCAACCGGGCGCTGTCGGGTCCCTTGAGCATCTGGAACGACCACTCCGACGTCATGGCCGAGCGGGACATCGGCTGGGTGCAGACCTTCGCGGAGAACGGTCAGGAGGTTCTGGACCTGACGCTGCACGCCTTCAAGGTGGCCGAGGACCACCGGGTGACGCTGCCGGTGATCGTCAACATGGACGGTTTCGTGCTAACGCACGTGATCGAGCCGATCGAGATGCCTGAGCAGGCGGAGGTGGACGCCTACCTGCCGCCGTTTGAGCCCTTGCAGCGTCTGGACGTGCACCAGCCCATCAGCATGGGCGGGGTGGGCATGCCGGAGGTGTACACCGAGGCCAAGAAGGCCTGCCTGGTGGCGCTGGAGGAGTCCTACCCGGTGATCGTCGAGCACTGGGAGGGCCTGGCCAAGCAATTCGGCCGCTCCTACCAGCCTGTGGAGAGCTACCGGACCGAGGGCGCCCAGACGCTGTTCGTGACCATGGGGGGGATCGGCGAGACCTGCATGACGGCGGTGGACGAGATGCGCTCGGCCGGTGAGCCGGTGGGCCAGGCGCGCATCCGTCTCTGGCGACCCTTCCCGCGTGAGGACTTCCTGCGGGCCATCGCCGGGGCCAAGAACCTGGTGGTGATCGACCGGGCGCTCTCTCCGGGAGGCACGGACTGCCCGGTGGCCTCCGAGCTGAAGAGCCTTCTCTACAGCCGGGGGCAAAACGTCTACGTCAGCAGCTTCGTGGCCGGCCTGGGCGGCCGTGACGTGACGCGCGAGACCTTCAAGGAGATGTACGCCCAGGCGAAGGCGGACTACAAGTCGGGCGCGCCCATGGTGAGCCGGATGGTGGGGGTGAAGGAATGAGCTTGGCAGCCGAAGCCATCAAGAACGTGGTGAAGATAACGCCCAAGAACATGCCGTTGGAGGAGCCCTTCAGCCGGGGCCACCGGGCCTGCCAGGGCTGCGGGGAGGCCTTGGCTCTGCGCCTGGCCTGCAAGGCGGTGGGCATGA
>JAKAGJ010000558.1 GCA_021815655.1 Deltaproteobacteria bacterium
TCGCCCGCACCCACGGCCGCTGAGGCCCCTCCACCAGCTTTTTCGCCTGGGCGCGGGATTGGCGGCTGCGCACCGCTATCGAGCCGCCAAACCCGCGCCAAGCCGCGGGGCCTGTCCGGCTCCTGGTCCCCGTACTTGGTCCCCATCAATAAATATCAAGTGTTTTAATAAAGTTAGCCACAACGCCGGCGGGTGTTCCCGCCGGGCATCTGGCGGGTGGAGCGCGGTTTCGCATCGTGATAGAATTTCGCGGCCAGGATCGCCCGGCAGCCTGTGGCGCAACAGCCTGATACCGCAAATGGGGAGCCCGGTCATGGCCTCAGCGGAGCCCGTGGAAACCTATTTCGCCCCGGCCGGCCGGGCCACGCGCCTGGAGCTGGCCAGCCAGGCCCAGACCGTGCAGCAGGACCCCCGCCTGGGGCGCCTGCTGGACCGCGTGCCCGACCTGTTGATGGTGCTCAACCGCCACCGCCAGATCGTTTTCGGCAACCAGGGCCTCTTGGACCTGATGGGCCTGGAGAGCGAGGAGGCCGTCCTGGGGCAGCGCCCCGGTGAGGCCCTAAGCTGCGTGCACTGCCGGGAAATGCCCGACGGCTGCGGCACCTCCGAGGCCTGCCGCCACTGCGGGGCGGCCCTGGCCATCCTGGCCGGGCTGGAGGGGCAGCGGGCGGTACGCGAGTGCCGGCTGGCCGTGGAACGCCAGGACGGCGGGCAGGATTCCCTGGACCTGCAAATATGGGTCACGCCCATGAACCTGGAGGGGCAGCCCTATACTTTCGTGGCCATCTCCGACCTGGGCGACCAGAAGCGCCGCCGCGCCCTGGAGCGCATCTTCTTCCACGACATCTTGAACACCGCCGGCGGCCTGATGGGCCTGGCCAACCTGCTCAAGGAGAACAGCCCCCAGGACCTGCCGCTGTTGGCCGAGACCCTGCGCCAGGCCGCCGAGCAGCTGGTGCAGGAGATTCAGGCCCAGCGGGACCTGGCGGCGGCGGAAAACAACGAGCTCAAGCCCCAGCCGGCCCGCTTCTCGGCGGGAGAGTTTCTGGGGCGGCAGTTGCAGGTCATGGAGCGGCACGAGGCGGCCCGGGGACGCCAGTTGCGGCTGCGGGTGCCGGCCCTGGACGTGGACCTGCACGCCGACCCGGCGCTCCTGGGCCGGGTGCTGACCAACCTGCTCAAAAACGCCCTGGAGGCCAGCCAGCCCGGACAGACGGTGAGCGCCGGCTTTCAGGCCCAGGAAGGCGGAGTGGAGTTCTGGGTGCACAACCCCGCGGCCATGCCCAGGGAGGTGCAACTTCAGGTCTTCAAGCGCTCCTTTTCCACCAAGGGCTCCAGCCGAGGCCTGGGCACCTACAGCGTCAAGCTACTCACCCAGCGCTATCTCCAGGGCCGGGTGTGGTTCACTTCCAGCCCCGAGGAGGGCACCACCTTCCGGGTGTGGCTGCCGCTGGAGCCGCCCGCATAGGGTGGCGGTTCATCATGTCCATTTAAGCCGCCCCGCTATTGTCCCGCCGGGGGCGCCTGGCCGTTTTGCGCCAGGGCGGTCTTCTTGCGCAGCCGCATGTTGAGCATCTCCACCAGCAGCGAAAAGGCCATGGCGAAGTAGACGTAGCCGCGCTCGATGTGCCGGCCCAGCCCCTCGGCGAAGAGCATCACGCCGATGAGGATCAAAAAGGACAGGGCCAGCACCCGCACCGTGGGGTGGCGGTGGATGAAGCGGCTCACGGCCCCGCTGAAGACGATCATGATGACCACCGCCAGCACCACCGCCAGCACCATCACCGCCAGATGACGGGCCATGCCCACGGCGGTGATGACCGAATCCAGCGAGAAGATGATGTCGATCACCCCGATCTGGGCCACGGTGGACCAGAAGGCGGCCCGGCCGTGGCCGCTGGGCTCCGGGTCCTGGCCGGCCTGCTCCATCTGGCCATGAATCTCGTGGGTGGCCTTGGCGATGAGGAAGGCGCCCCCGCCCAGGAGTATCAGGTCGCGGCCGGTCAGCGCCTGGCCCAGCAGGCTGAACAGGGGCGCGGTCAGGCGCATCACCCAGGTGAGCCCCAGGAGCAAGAGGATGCGCATCACCATGGCCAGCAAGAGCCCCAGGCGCCGGGCCGCCGGCTGACGCGGGACCGGCAGGCGTCCGGTCATGATGGCGATGAAGACGATGTTGTCGATGCCCAGCACGATCTCCAGGGCGGTGAGCGTCACCAAGGCGCTTAGGGCCTCCAGGCTGAGCAGGGTGGGGTCGAAAAAGGAAGACATGGGTGGCAAACTCCGTGTCCAGGCGCTGGCCCGAGCCCAAGCGCCAAGCTATCCGTTAATGTCCAGCCGAGGCCCTCGGCCCTCTGGCATGCTCTCCCACAACCTGGAACGGGAGCCCACGCGGCCTGTTTCTCCGGCCACGCCAACCGACCCGTTATGGGAGCCGAGGCCCTCGGCCCTTGGCTTCCCAGACTTTTATCAGATAGTCCTTTTGCTCCTCGAACAGCCGAGCCTGTTCCTCCACCAGGGCCTCGGCCTGCTGGCTGGTCAGGTCCTTGGTCTGGCGCACGAAGGAGGCCACGCGGCCATGGTACAGCGGCGTGACCAGGTCGATGAGGTTGTGGCGGTTGGCCGGCCAGGCGTGGAAGGTGGCGGCCAACTCGTAGAGCACCTGCACCCAGGTATCGGTGGGCAGGTGGAAGTTTTTGCGGCCCTGCTTGGCGGTTTTTTTGATCTGCTCGTAGCAGTCGGGGCAGAAGATGGTTTTCCACAGGGGGTGGAACTGCTTGAATCCCATCTTGAACTGCTGGATCAGCCCTTCCAGGTTGACCTTCACCTCCTCGGGTTGCTCCGGCGAGATCG
>JAKAGJ010000559.1 GCA_021815655.1 Deltaproteobacteria bacterium
GGCAAGCGCGTGGTGGTCTTCCCACCCAAGATCGCGGTGGGCGAGGTGCTGCTGCCCCCCTGGATGAAGAAGTAGGTCCAGCCGGTCCTTCGGCCGGCCGGCATAACGGTCGCCGGGCGCGGGGTTTAGGCCCGCGCCCGGCGACCACCGACGCCACCTAGCGAGAGCGGCCCATGGAAATCCTGATCTACGGCATCATCAACAGCGCCTCCCTGGCCCTGATGGCCCTGGGCTTCACCCTGGTCTATGGCATCAGCCGCCTGCCCAACTTCGCCCACGGCGCCCTCTACGTCACCGCGGGCTTCATCACCTGGGAGCTTTTGCAGCGCCTTGGTCTGCCCTACCTGCTGGCCGGCGCGCTCTCCCTCGGAATCATTGGCGCCATCGGGGCGGCCATGTACCAACTCATCCTGGTGCGGGTGCGGGGCATGGCCATCAGCGAAATCATCGCCTCCTACGCCATCGGCCTGGCGATCCTGGAAGGCCTGCGCTGGGGCGGCCTCAAGGGAGCCACGGTTATCCTGCCTCCCTTCATCCAGGGCAGCGTCCAGTTATTCGGGGTTAGCGTGGACATCCAGCGCCTCCTGGTGGTGGCCCTGGGGGCGATCCTGGTGGGCGGACTGTGGATTTTCATCACCCACACCCGCCTGGGCCTGGCCTTGAAGGGCATGGCCCAGGACGAGCGCGCCGCGCTCACCCTGGGCATCGACTCCGACCGCATGGCCGTGGTCTCCATGGCCCTGGGCTCGTCCTTCGCCGGCGCGGCGGCCCTGGTGCTGCTGCCGCTGGGCAATATCGTGGTGGAGGCCGGCTACAACGTGCTCATCATGGCCGTGGCGGTCTGCATCGTCGGCGGCCTGGGCAGTTGGAGCGGCGCGGTGATGGCCGCCTTCATCATCGGTTTCGCCCAGATACTCACCGTGGTCTACCTGGGGCCCCACTACCAGGTGGTGGTGGCCATACTGGCCATCATCCTCACACTGATCTGGAAGCCCAGCGGCCTCTTTGGCCGCCAGAAGGAGCTGGAGGAGAGAGTCTAGCCATGAGCGACGCGACACGGGACCGCCGCAAGGAGCGGGTGGACCGCGGCATCAAGGTGCGCACCGACGGCGTCTACGCCATCTCCTCCTGGCGCGAGATGAGCTATCTGCTCACCCCCCGCCTGACGCTTATCCTGGGGATGATGCTGCTGCCCCTGCTGCTCACCGCCGTGCCCTACTGGCAGAAGGTGCTCTCCATCGTCTGCATCTACTCCCTGCTGGCGGTGAGCTTCGATTTCCTGGCCCATTACGTGGGCCTGGTCTCCCTGGGCGGGGCGCTCTACGTGGGCGTGGGAGCCTATGTCTCCGCCTACCTGAACAACTGGCTGGGGGTGCCCCCGCTGGTGGCCATTCCCCTGGCCACGGTGATCGGCGGAGGCATCTGCACCCTACTGCTCTGGCCCTGCCTGCCGCTTCGGGGCGTCTACTTCGCCATTGTCAGCCTGATGTTCCCGCTCCTGGCCGCACGGCTCATAGAGGCCCTGGACATCCTGGGAGGCACCGACGGCGTGATGGGCGTGGACGGCCTGGCCAACCGCTGGGTGGAGCAGTACCTCCTGATCATCTGCCTGCTGCTCTTGCTGTTCGGCCTGCGGCGGCTGGTCAACGAGGACGTGGGACTGGTCTTCCGGGGCGTGAAGGACAACGACCAGGCGGTGAAGGCCTCCGGCATCAACATCACCACCTACAAGGCCCTGGCCGTCTTCATCGCCTCCAGCCTGGGCTGTCTGGCCGGGGCCGCCCTCTCCCACATCTACATGTGGGCGGGCCTGTCCCAGTTCGCCCTGGATTTCTCCATCATCCCCATCGCCGCCACCGTGGTGGGCGGCGGCGGCACCCTGGTGGGGCCGGTGCTGGGCTGCCTGATCCTGGTGCCCATCAGTGAGCTCCTGCGCGACTTCGGCACCCTGCGCATAGCGGTCTACGCCGTGATACTCACCGCCTTCATAGTTTTCAAGAGCGAGGGCCTCATGGCCTACGCCACCAGGAAGTACAACCAGTTCGAGCGCTGGAAGGACATCTAGGCCGGCCCGCCGCCATGAAAGGGGACCGGATGACAGCCACGCGCACTAGGGGAACGAAATGAGCGAAAAGCCGCTGCTGGTGGTGGAGGACGTCAACAAGACCTTTGGCGGGGTGCAGGCCCTGTCCTCGGTGAGCTTCAAGGTCAATGCCGGAGACATCCTGGGAATCATCGGACCCAACGGCTCGGGCAAGACCACCTTGATCAACACCATAACGGGCTTCGTCAGGCCCACCACCGGCCGGGTGATATTCCAGGGCAAGGAGATCACCGCCTGGCCGCCCCACAAGATCGCCGACGCCGGGCTGACCCGCACCTTTCAGGTGATGCGCCCCTACTACAGCCTGCCGGCCTTCAAGAACCTGATCGTGCCCCTGATCTCGCCCAGGGCGCGGCGCACGGGCGGCTGGCGGGGCGGCGGCCGCCTGGGCAGCCGCGACGCGGTGGCGGTGGACATCCTGGAGGAGATCGGCTTCGAGCGCGATTCCTATGTGCCCTACAAGATTTCCTCCACCCTGCCCACCGGCTACCTGAAGCGCCTGGAGCTGGCCCGCTGCCTGGCGCTCAGGCCCGAGGTGATCCTGTGCGACGAGGTCTTCTCGGGGCTGTCCATGAGCGAGATGGCCAGCATGGTGCCCTTGATGGAGAAGCTCCAGATGGAGGGCGTAACGCTGATCATGGTGGAGCACCGCCTGCGGGAGCTTTTCCGCCTGGCCAACCGGGTGCTGGTGCTCAACTTCGGGGCCAAGATCACCGAGGGCACGCCCGAAGAGGTG
>JAKAGJ010000560.1 GCA_021815655.1 Deltaproteobacteria bacterium
ATGGCCAATTGCCGGGTCTGCAAATGGCCTTCGCCCAGAAGGTGCCAGAGACGGTTCTCCTCCAGCACATTGCGCATGGAAACGAGGGATAAATGTGTTTTATTGGCGAGGGCACCCTGTCCATAGGACCCCAGGCCAATATCGAGGCCGAGGTCCACTGCACGCGGGTGGTGGTGAGCGGCAGCCTGGTGGGCAACGTGCAGGCCGGCGAGCGCATCGAGCTGAAAAGTCCCGGCAAGCTCAAGGGCAATATCAGCTCGCCCCTGGTGGTCATGGACGAGGGCGTGCTCTTCGAGGGGCATTGCTCCATGACCGGCGACGCCGCCGGCCCCGCCAGCAGCAACAAGATCACTCTGCTGGCGGCCAAATCCTAAAAACCGGACCAGCGGGTGGCGGCAGGCCCGGTCCGGCCCCGCCCGCGTCCCGATTTGGGGTGTCCTGGCGGGCAATTCCCGGCCCGCGCGGGGCAAAAAAAGTTTTGACACCGGTTTTGAAATATTGTAGAAGTGCGCAGCTTGTCTGTGACGTCACAAGGGGGGTTTGGCTCCCCAAAGGGCGGCCCGGCGGGCGGCTTCCTGCGAAAGCGACAACAGTAACAGGGCGTTATCAACCGCCGAGCGTGCCGCGCTTGCGATGGAGTGCAAGGTCAAATGGTCAGTATTGACATTACTTGGTCCCTGGCGTTCCAGATTGCCAACTTCCTGGTGCTGATCTTCCTGCTCAACGTGGTGCTGTACAAGCCCATCCGGGGCATCCTGGCCGAACGCAAGGCCAAGATCGCCCAGATGAACAGCGAGATCAACGCCAGCGTGGAAGGCGCGGCGGCCAAGGCCCAGCAGCTGGAGTCGGACCGCGCCCAGGCCCGCAAGGCCGGCGCGAGCGCCCGCGAGGAGATCAAGACCGCGGCCCGCGGCCAAGAGCGCGAGCTGATCAACGCGGCCACCGCCGAGATGGAACAGACCGTGAGCAAGTTGCGCGCCCAGATCTCCGAGGAGATCGGCAAGGCCCGCGGCCAGCTTAAGGGCGAGGTGCAGACCTTCGGCGTGGAGCTGGCTCAAAAGATCCTGGGAAGGAGCATCCAGTAATGCGTGCTGGCTACAAGAAGCCTATGCTGGTGGCCGCGGCGGCGGCGGCCCTGTCGATCCTGGGGGCGGGCCTGGCCTTCGCCTCCGAGGCCGGCGGGCACCACGTCACCCCGCCCAACATGGATCTGGTCTACCGCCTGATGAACTTCGGCGTGATGGCCGTGGTCCTGGTGGTGCTGTTGCGCAAGCCGCTCAAGTCGGCCCTGGGCGGACGCATCGAGCAGATCAGGAGCGAGTTGGCCGAGCTGGAGGCCAAGAAGGCCCAGGCCCAGGCCGAGCTCAACGAGGTGAGCAAGCGCGTCAGCGACGCCCAGGGCGAGCGCGAGGCCATCGTGGCCGAGTTCAAGGCCCAGGGCGAGCGCGAGGCGGCCAAGATCGTGGAGGCCGCCCAGGCCCTGGCCACCCGCATCAAGGCCCAGGCCCAGTTCACCATCGAGCAGGAGACGGCGGCGGCCAAGGCCGACTTGCGCCGCGAGGTGGCCGAGCTGTCGGCGGCCCTGGCCGAGGACCTGCTCAAGCAAAAGATCAATGCTGAGGACCAGACCCGTCTGGTGGATGAATATTTGGCCAAAGTGCAACAGGAGGTACAGTGACCAGCCTGGTAGTCGCCAAGCGCTATGCCAAGGCCCTGCTGGAGATCGGCAGGGAGGACGGCAAATATGAGCAGTATGGCCGGGAGCTGGCCGACATGGCCTCCTTGTTCGTGGAGGCCCCGGACCTGCCCACCGCCTTGGGCAACCCCGGCTTTCCCTTTGATGGACGCCGGAGCCTCCTGGCCGCCATACTGCAAAAGGCGGGCTTAAGCCCCATCGTCAGCAACTTCTTCCGTCTGCTCATGGACCGCGGTCGCATCGGCGAGGTGCCGGGCATCCACGCCGTGTACCAGCGGCTCCTGGACGAGGTGAAGGGCATTACCCGCGCCGAGGTCTCCTCGGCCCAGGCCCTGAGCCAGGCGCAGATCGAGCAACTGGCCGCCACCCTAAAGAAGGTGGCCGGGCGCGAGGTCAAGCTAGAGGTGAAAGAGGACTCCAGTCTGATAGGCGGCGTCGTTTCCCGGATCGGCGATCTGGTTCTGGACGGCAGCGTCAAGACTCAGCTGGCTAACTTAAAGGATTCTTTAAGAAGGGGTGATTACGCCTAATGCAGATCAGAGCTGAAGAGATCAGTCAGGTCATCCGGGAGCAGATCAAGGACTACGACAAAAAGGTCGAGGTCTCTGAGACCGGTACCGTGCTCTCGGTAGGTGACGGCATCGCCCGCATCCACGGTGTGGAAAAGGCCATGGCCGGCGAGCTGCTGGAGTTCCCCCACGGCATCCTGGGCATGGTGCTCAACCTCGAAGAGGACAACGTGGGTGTGGCCATCATGGGCGAGTGCGAGCACATCAAGGAGGGCGATACGGTCAAACGTACCGGTCGCATCGCCGAGGTGCCCGTGGGTGACGCCGTCATCGGCCGCGTGGTCGATGGCGTGGGCAACCCGCTCGATGGCAAGGGACCCATCAACACCAAGGAGTTCCGTCGCATCGAAATGGTGGCGCCCGGCGTCGTCATGCGCAAATCGGTGCACGAGCCCATGTACACGGGGTTGAAGGCCATCGACGCCATGACCCCCGTGGGACGCGGCCAGCGCGAGCTGGTGATCGGCGACCGCCAGATCGGCAAGACCGCCGTCCTGGTGGATGCCATCATCAACCAGAAGGGCCAGGACGTCTACTGCATCTACGTCGCCGTGGGCCAAAAGAAATCCACGGT
>JAKAGJ010000561.1 GCA_021815655.1 Deltaproteobacteria bacterium
ACTACCTGCTGGGGCGCGAGGACGGCCAGGCCAAGACGCCCCAATGGGCCAGCCCCATCTGCGGGGTGCCGGCCGAGACCATCGCCCAACTGGCTCGTGAGTATGCCACCACCAAGCCGGCGGCCCTCATGGACTGCCAGGGGCCGGCGCGCTCGGCCATGGGCGAGCAGTACAACCGCATGGCCGCCACCCTATGTGCGCTGACCGGCAACGTGGGCCGCCCCGGCGGCTCGGCCGGCGGCGGGCTCATGGGTCTGCCCATCGGCCACATGTTCCGCTCGCCGGGCATCCCCGCCGGCAAGAACCCGGTGGAGATGCAAGGCCCCAAGATCAAGGGCACCCTGGACATCCGTGACCGGGTAATCATGCGCATCCACATCAACAAGCTCTGGGACGCCATCCTGGAGGGCAAGGCCGGCGGCTTCCCGGCCGATATCAAGATGGCCTGGTCCCTGGGCAACAATTATCTAAACCAGACCGGCAACGCCAACAAGGGTGCCCGGGCGCTCAAGTCCCTGGAGTTTTTGGCGGTCAACGAGCTGTTCCTGACCGCCCAGGCCCGGCTGGCCGATCTGGTGCTGCCGGTGACCAGCGCCGCCGAGAAAAGCGATTTCACCCGCGCCTGGCCATCGGGCCCGTACTTCTGCTTCAGCAACCGGGCCATCGAACCCCTGGGGGAGTGCAAGTCCGACCTGGAGATATGCCGCCTGCTGGCAGAGCGTTTGGGCATCCCGGGCTTTTTGGAGTTTGACGAGGACAAGGTCCTCCAGACCTTCTGGCGCAAGACCGCCGACCTGGCCGAGCACATCGAGGATTTTGAGAAATTCAAGGCCGAGGGCGTGCACCGGGTGAGCCTGGAGAAGCCCGTGGTGGCTTTTAGCCAGCAAATCGAGGACCTGGAAAATCACCCCTTCGAAACCCCCTCGGGCAGGATCGAGATATTCTCTCAGCGGGTGGCCGACATGAACAACCCGGCCTGCCCACCCATCCCCAAGTACCTGCCCCACAAGGAGGACCGCCAGGACCCCCTGGCCGCCCGCTACCCACTGCAACTGCTCACCCCCCACCCGCGCAACCGCGTGCACTCGGAGATGTACAAGGTGGAGTGGCTCAGGGAGGTGGAGCCGCATTGCGTGTGGATTCATCCCGAGGATGCGGGGGCGCGGGGCATCGCCCAAGGCGATCAGGTGCTGGTCTGCAACGACCGGGGCAAGGTGGCCATAGAGGCCTTTGTGACCAGCCGCATCAAGCCCGGGGTGGTTTCCATCTTCGAGGGCGCCTGGTACCAGCCCGACGCCGAGGGCGTGGACCGGGGGGCCTGCGCCAACACGCTCACCCGCGACGAGTATTCCGGCGGCGGCGCGGCGGTGCTCAATTCCAGCCTGGTCCAGATCAGCAAGGCCTAGGGAGGCTCGCCATGCAACTCGGCTTCTATTTCGACCAGACCCGCTGCATCGGCTGCAACGCCTGCCGCGTGGCCTGCAAGGATTGGCACGACATCGCGGCGGGGCCGGAAAACTGGCTGCGGGTCCTCTACAGCGAAAAGGGCCAGACCCCACGGGTCTTCCTGGCCTATACCATCGCCTGCTGCTTCCATTGCGCCCATCCCCTGTGCGCCGCGGCCTGCCCCGTGGGGGCCATAGTCAAGCGCCCCGAGGATGGCATCGTGGTGGTGGACCGGGCGGCCTGTCTGGGCAACGAAGCCTGTGACCAGAAATGCCGCAAGGCCTGCCCCTACGACGCACCCCAGTTCGGGCCGGAGCAGGGGGCCAAGATGGGCAAGTGCGACCTTTGCCTGGAGCGCCGGCAGGAGGGCAAGCCGCCCAGCTGCGTGGAAACCTGCCCCACCCGCGCCCTGGAGGCCGGCGACCTGGAGCAGCTTAAGGCCCGATTCGGCCAGCAGGTGGAAGCCGAGGGCTTCCGCTACTCCCGGCGGGCGGCCCCGTCGGTGGTTTTCAATCCCAAGCGGCCCCCGCAGGCGGAATAAATTGATTGAGGCCGGGGGCCTCGGGCTCGAGGGCGCCTCTAACTGGCGTAGGGAGAAAGACAATATGCCCAAGGCGGACCTTGGCGTGATCGGCGGCAAGCGGGGCCCGGAGGTCTACGAATACACCTGGAAGGACGCCTCGCTATATGCCCTGGCCGTGGGGGCCGGGGTTGGCGACCTGCCCTACATTCTGGAGACCACCCCCGGCGGGCTCAAGGTGCTGCCTTCCTTTGCCGTGGTCTGCGCCGCGCGGGTCTTTCCGCCGGTGGGGGACGTGCAATGGTCGCTGTTTCTGCACGGCGAGCAGTCGTTGCGGGTGTTCAACCCCTTCCCACCCGAAGGGCGACTGGTGCAGGAGGGAGTGGTCTCGGCCATCCACGACAAGGGAAAGGGCGCCTTGTACCAGGTGGATATCTCGGGGGCCTTGGAGGATGGCACGCCCATCTACCAGGGCCGCTGGGGCATCTTTTACGTGGGCGCGGGCGGCTTTGGCGGCGACCCCGGACCCAAGGCCGAATCCTTTACCATCCCGGCCGGGCGGCGGCCCGATTTTTCGGTCACCCAGCGGGTGGCCGAGAACCAGGCCGCCCTGTACCGGCTCTGCGGTGACCGCAACCCCCTGCATATTGACCCTGCCGCCGCGCGGGCAGGCGGATTTGAGCGGCCAATACTGCACGGCCTATGCACCTTCGGTTTCGCCACGCGCATCTTCTGCGATCAGGTGCTGGCCAAAGACGTGGCCCGTTGCCGGGAGATCAGCGCCCGCTTCGCCTCCCCGGTCTACCCCGGCGACGATCTTACGGTGGAAGGTTGGCAAATGGGCGAGCGCTGGTTTCTCCAGGCCAGATCGG
>JAKAGJ010000562.1 GCA_021815655.1 Deltaproteobacteria bacterium
CAATGGGGTGCCCCCGGCTGGGCATGGGCGGGTCGTGGGGTGCCGTGAAGTAACAAACCCCGGCGGCTCCCGTTGTCGGCTTGCGGGGTTACCGGCAACGACAATGGGGTGCCCCCGGCTGGGCATGGGCGGGTCGCGCGACGCCGTGAAGAAACAAACCCCGGCGGCTCCCGTTGTCGGCTTGCGGGGTTACCGGCGACGACAATGGGCTGCCCCCGGCTGGGCATGGGCGGGTCGTGGGGTGCCGTGAAGTAACAAACCCCGGCGGCTCCCGTTGTCGGCTTGCGGGGTTACGGGCGACGACAATGGGCTGCCCCCGGCTGGGCATGGGCGGGTCGCGCGGCACCGTAGAGTGACAAACCCCGGCGGCTCCCCTTGGGGGTTGGCGGGCAACGGGAAACCGAAACCAGCGGTCTGGGTCGCGACGGGGAGGACCGGAGGGCAGGCGTCTAGGAGCCGGCCTTTTCCTTCTGGGCGCAGGGCACGCAGCGGTTGTATTCGTCGATGCAGGCCGAGCAGTGCTGGCGGCGGCAGATGCGGCACTCGGCGATCTGCACGTTGCTATCCCCGGGGTACTCCTTGCCACAGGACGGGCAGGTGAATTTTTCCTTCTCGGCCATGACTGCCTCCTTGAAGGGTAGAAGGGGCTGGTATGGCCTTAATTATGGCGCCCCGGCGGGGGCAAGAAAAGGGGCTGGGGGCGGGCCGGCGCGATAACACGGCTGCCGGTTTGAAATTATTCCGAAAGTACTAGAAAAGACCTGACACGGCTCAGCCAAAGGCACTAGCCCCATGCTCCTGCCTCCCGCCCCGCCTGATGGGTGGCCGGCTGATTAAAAACCGCCGGCTAGGCGCCGCACTTCAGCTTGTAGATGGCCCGGGCCAGGGGCACCAAGTCCTTGAACTCGCGGCTGAGGCTCTGGGCGCCATCGCACAGGGCCTTCTCGGGGTTGTGGTGCACCTCCACCATGAGGCCGTCGGCGCCGGCGGCGATGCCGGCCAGGCCCAGGTCCGGCACCAGCTTGCGCACGCCCGAGCCGTGGCTGGGGTCCACGATCACCGGCAGGTGGTAGTTCTGCTTGATGAAGGCCACGTTGTTCAGGTTTAGCACGTTGCGGTGCACGCGGTCGGGGGTCTTGTCGCCGCGCTCGCAGAGGATCACCTGGGGGTTGCCCTCGTAGAGGCGCAGGGCCGCGCCCAAAAACTCCTCCAGCGATACGTGGTCCCCGCGCTTGAGCATCACCGGCCGGGGGTGCTTGACCTGGGCCAGCGCGTCCAGGAAGGCGTAATTCAGGCAGTTGCGCGCCCCCACCTGCCAGATATCCACCTGGTATTGCTCGAACAGGGGGATGTCGGAGGCGTCCATGATCTCCGAAACCACCGGCAGGCCCAGGGATTGGCTGACCTTGCTTAAGTATTTCAACCCCTCCTCGCCCAGACCCTGGAAGCTGCGGTGCAGGGTGCGCGGCTTGAAGGCCCCGCCGCGAATCACGTTGGCCCCCGCCTCGGCCGCCAGCTTGGCGCTCTTGTAGAGCTGCTGATAGCTCTCGATGGCGCAGGGGCCGCCGATGATGGTCAGCTCGGCGCCTATGCGGTGGCCGTTGGACAGGCGGATCACCGTGGTCTTGGGGTGGAACTGACGCGACAGCTCCTTGAAGGGGTCGGAGATGCGGTGCACGTCCAGCACGTAGGACAAGGCCCGGTACAGGTCCTCGTTGAGCTGGCTGGCGTCGCCCTTGATGCCCACCAGGGTATAGGTGTCGCCGGCGTAGATGTCCAGGCGCTGGCGGACGACGCCGTCCTTATCCAACTGCCTGATGAGCCGTTCCAGGTAGTTCTGCCCCGCGTGCGCCTTGAGCTGGATAATCATGGCCTGCTCTCCTGAATGCTGGTGAAATCCCGGCCGGGGCTGTACCCCCCGCTCCCCTGGGGGGATATCCTACTCCTGATCGCGTGCTTTGGCCAGCACCGGACTGAGGGCCCCGGACAGCCACAAACGGGTCGATCAGGTTGTTTCTTTGGCCGGCCTTGACGGCTCCCGTGGCGAGGTTGTCGAACAGCCAAGCTAAAACGGGCGGGGATAAACCCCGCCCCTACATTAAGATTTAGATAATACGTGTTTTTTCTTGATGTAGGGGCGGGGTTTACCCCCGCCCGTCTTTATTGTGCATGTGCCACGCAGCTTATACGGGAGCCCGCGAGGCGGGCCAGGGGCAGGGCGCCAACCGACCCGCGTAAGCCCTGCCGGGGGCACCCGGCCCCCGCCCGTCTGGGCGCGTGGAACAAGGCCGTTCAGGGATGCCGAGCCCCCCGGCCCGGTTAGCACCCGCCCAGGCCCAGGGCCATGTGGCGCACCCGGGCCATGACCTCCTTGAGGTCGAAGGTAAGCACCTGGCGGTCGGCCACCACCTGGCGGCCGGCCACCAGCACGTGGCGCACATCGGCGGCGCGGCACTGGTTGACCAGGGCCGAGGCCGGGTCGAACAGGGGCGCCAGATGGGGGGCCTTGGCCTGTAGGACAATGATATCTGCCTGATAGCCCGGTTGTAGGCTTCCCACCTTGCCCTCCAGACCCAGGCAGCGGGCCGAGCCGGTCAGCGCCAGGTCCAGGGTGGTGGAGGCCGACAGGGCCGTGGGGTCCATGGTGTCCAGCTTGGCGGCGCGGCTGGTGGCCCCCAGCTCGCCGATCATGGACAGGTCGTTGTTGCTGGCGGCGCCGTCGGTGCCCAGGCCCACGGTCACCCCGGCGGCCAACAGCCCGGGCACGTCGCAGGTGCCCGAGGCCAGCTTCATCTCGGCCTCGATGCAGGCGACCACCCCCACCCCGGCCTGG
>JAKAGJ010000563.1 GCA_021815655.1 Deltaproteobacteria bacterium
AACCCCGCCTGCCTGGCCCTGCGCCGCCGCCTGGGTGCTTCCCTGGTGGCAGGCCCGGACCACGCCGCCGGGCAGGCGGCCCTGTTCCTGGCCAGCCTGGGCATCTTCGCCGCCCTGTGGGGTCCGGCGCCGGAGCGCGCCTGGAGCTTGGCCGCCATCTGCCTGTGCCTGCTCTACCCTCTCAACCGCGGCTTCATCAACTTCGTGGCCCAGAAGGAGCCCCCCGCCGTGGGCACGGCCCTGCTCTATTGCCTGCTGCGCCCGGCGGCCTGGACCCTGGGCCTGCTGGCCGGAGCCCTGCGCCGCCTGGGGGGCGCGGGAGGCGGGCCGGATACAATCAATGGTTGACACCTACCCCTCTGGTGCCATATTTGGTGTGCTTAGAGGAAAAGAGCCGGTCGTCTTCGCCCAAGGAGTGCATGCGTCCATGAAACCCTTTGCCGCTCCAGCCACGCGCCGCCGGATTCTGTGCACCCTCCTGGGCAGCCTGTGCCTCCTGCTGGCCCTGGCCCTTGCCCCGCCGGCTCGGGCCGCCGAGACTGGGCCGGCCATGGGCCTCAACCAGGCCATCCAAAAGGCCCTGGCCTACTCGCCCAACCTGCAAGCCGCCAAGGAGGACCTGGACAGCGCCCGCTTCGCCCGCAGCGAGAGCCAGACCGGCTTCCTGCCCTCCCTGAACACCAACTACAAATACACCGGCTTGCAGCACGTAAACCACACCCGCACCCCCTTGGGCGTGATAAGCAGCGGCGCCACCGATACCTACCAGTGGACCAACTCGGTCAGCCAACCCCTGTTCACCGGCTTCAACCTCATCAGCACCTTCCGCCTGGCCGACCTCGGGGTGGACGTGGCCCAGGCCCAGGTGCGCCTGACCATGCTGGATTTGGTGCTGTCGGTCAAGGAAGCCTACTTCGACTTCCTGCGCGCCCAAAAGGCCGAGGATGTGTCCCACCAGGCCGTGGTGCAGCTTGGCAGCCATCTGCAAACCGCCAAGGACTTCTACGATGTGGGCATCATCCCCATCAACGACGTATTGAAGGTGGAAGTGGAGCTGGCCAACGCCCAGCAGGAAGAAGTGCGCGCCCAGAACGCCACCTCGGTGGCCCGGGCCAAGCTCAACTCCCTGTTGGGGCTGCCGGTGGACAACCACCTTGAAGTGCAGGACATCTTAAATTTCCACAACGTGGATATAGACTACGACCAGGCCCGGCGCATCGCCCGCCTGGAACGGCCGGAACTGGCCGCCCTGGACCTCAAGCTCTTGCAGGCCGACCAGTCCATCACCCAGGCCCAAAGCCGCTTCTACCCCCAGGTCAACCTGGTGGCCTCCTACATCTTCACCAGCGACCGCCCAGAGCTGGGGCAGAACGACGTCTACGACCCCACCCAGGGCCAGCTCATGACCCAGGTGGACTGGACCTTCTGGGAGTGGGGGCGCACCCGTTATCAGGTCAGTCAGCGCCGGGCCCAGAAACGCCGCCTGGAGAGCACCCGCCGCGACCTGCAAGACCAGGTGGACCTCCAGGTCAAGCAGAACTACCTGGCCCTGGTGGATTCCCAGAAGAACATTGTCACGGCCGAGGCCTCCATCCGCTCGGCCACCGAGAACTTCCGCATCACCGAGGAGCGCTTCCGCGAGCAGTTGACCACCAACACCGAGGTGCTGGACGCCCAGACCCTGCTCACCCAGGCCCGCAACAACTACTTCACGGCCCTGACCTCCTACAACGTGGCCGAGGCCCGGCTGCGGCGGGCCATGGGCGGAGGGGTGCCCGAGGGCGTGGAGCCGCCCCGGGAGGCACTGCCCCCGGAACGCCCCGACCTGAACCCCCTGGCCGCGGCCCTGGCCGCGCCCCGGCCCGAAAAGCCCTAGCGTGGTGTCCCGCTGGTTTCTTCCCATTGTCAGTGCGAGGAGCGCGACCCTGGCGGTCTGTCGAAGTATTACTCCGACAAGCTCCCAACCATAGCCCGGCCGGTCCGGGACCGGCCCTCCGCCTTTAGCCGGCGACCGCGGCGGAAAGGCCCCCATGGTTCTCCTGACCCGCGTCAGCAAGCTCTATCCCCGCCGCCGGTCCGCGGCCTTGGAGGACGTCAGCCTGCACGTGCCGCCGGGACAGTTCGTCTACCTCACCGGCCCTTCCGGCGCCGGCAAGACCACCCTCTTGCGCCTGCTCTTTGCCGCCGAGGCCCCCACCAGCGGCCAACTGCGCGTGGGCGGGGCCGAACTGGGGCGCCTAAGCCCCCGCCAGGTGCCGACCCTGCGCCGCAAGGTGGGGGTGATTTTCCAGGACTTCAAGCTCATCGAGCGGCGTAGCGTCTTCGAGAATGTGGCGTTGACCCTGCGCGTGGCCGGTAGCCAAGGCAATGGCCTGACGGAGCGGGTGCGCCAGGTCCTTAGGCAGGTGGACCTGGAGGACAAGGCCCAGGTGGCGGCCGGCACCCTCTCCGGCGGCGAGCAGCAACGGGTGGCCGTGGCTCGGGCCTTGGTGGGGCGGCCTCCCCTGCTGCTGGCCGACGAGCCCACCGGCAACCTGGACCCCCTGGCGGCCACGGAGGTGATGCGCCTGTTGGTGGAGGCCCACGCCGCCGGCGCCACGGTGCTGGTGGCCACCCACGACCCCAAGATCCTGACCCTGGTGCGCGGCGCCCGCCTGGTGCGCTTGGAGGCTGGCCGCCTCACGGAGGAGCCTTGAGCGAAACCGCCTCCCAAGGGGCATGGGCCCGGGCCCTGCGCCAGATGCGCGAGGACCTGTGGCTGCAAGGGGTGGCCATCTCCACCCTCACGGTGGCCCTGGCCATCGTGGGGGCCT
>JAKAGJ010000564.1 GCA_021815655.1 Deltaproteobacteria bacterium
CCGGTGATCTATTTTTTTGCTGGCGTGATCGCCCTGGCCAAGCTTGTGGCGACCCGCCAGAACCCTTTCCGCAAGGACCGGGGCATGGACTTCATGGTGGACGTGGTGGACTGGGTGGGCGGCTTCCCCTACGAGTACGCCAGCGCCCAGGAGATCGTCTCCTTCCTGCAAAAACAGGGAGGCCTGGAGCTGGTCAAGCTGGTGCCCTGCGACACGCCCATAGGCTGCAACCAGATGATCTTCCGGCGCGGCGGGGGCGAGTAGCATGGACCTCAAGGCACGCTGGGCGGCCTGTTGCGCCGCCAGCCTGGGCGGCCCCGACTACTGGCGGCTGGCGCCGGTTTACGTGGCCTACCGTCGGGCCATCGTCCCCCTGCTGGAGCGCCACGCCCGCGGCCGCCTGCTGGACGTGGGAGCCGGGCAATTGGCCCTGCGCGAGCTGGCCCGTCCCCACGTGCGGTCCTATTTCAGCCTGGACCTGGCGCGGGAACACCCCGAGCTGTCGGTGCAGGCCAGCGTCTTCGGCCTGCCCTTTGCCGAGGCCTCATTCGACACCGTCATCCTCACCCAGGTGCTGGAGCACGTGCCCGAGCCGGCCCAGGCCCTGGCCGAGGTGGCTCGGGTGCTCAGGCCCGGGGGGAAGCTGATCGTCAGCGTGCCCCACCTGGCCTACCTGCACGCCGAGCCCCACGACTACTACCGCTTTACCGTCTTCGGGTTGAGGCACCTGTTGGGCCGGGCCGGGCTCACGCCCCTGGAGGAAACCAGGGATGCCGGGCTGGCCACCTTCCTGTGCAGCGTGCCGGCCATCGCCCTGGCGGCCCTGTGCCAGGGGCGCCCGGCCCTGCTGCGGCCGGCCCTGGCCTTTAACCGCCTGCTGGCCAGCCTGGCCCTGGGGCTGGACCGGCGCTTCGACGGCCTGGGGCGCTTCGCCATCAACCGCTACGCCGTGGCCGCCAAGATCGCGGGGAACCCCTCGGCATGAACCTTGACTACCAGACCCCACCCCCCCAGGGCGGCTGGCGGCGCTACCTGTTCCTGACCATCTACGGTCTGGTCAAGTACCTGCCCACGCCCTTGGGCGACCTCTTGCGCTGGGCGGTGGCCAAGCCCTTCCTGCGGCGCCTGGACACCCACTGGATCCACGAGGGGGTCACCTTCCACAACCCCGAGAACATCAGCATCGGCCGAAGCGCCCTCAACGAGTTCGTGTTCATCAACGGCTGGGGCGGAGTGACCATCGGCGACCGCTGCTTGATCGGCCAGCGCGCCACCTTCTTTTCCGCCGAGCACGGGTTTTCCGGCCTGGGGCCCATCTGGGACCAGCCCATCGCCCAGCGCCCCATCGTGGTGGAGGACGACGTGTACGTGGGCGTGGGCGCGGTGGTGCTGGGAGGCGTGCGCGTGGGACGCGGCGCGGTGCTGGCCGCCGGCTGCGTGGTGACCAGGGACGTGCCGGAGTTTGCCATCATGGCCGGGGTGCCGGCCCGGCAGATCGGCAACCGGCGGGAGGGACCCGCCTGATGGGCCCCAGCCAGGTCCTGATTCCCCCCGGCCTGCGGGAGGAGGTGGCCGACAACCTGCGGCGCTCCTTCGCCCGCCTCTTCGGCCCTGGCTTCGACTACCCGGCCCTGGCGAAGGACTTCCTCGACCCGGCCCGGGTGGGTGAGCAACTTGAGGGACTTTTCTCCAGCCTGGGCCTCCAGCCCGGGGGCCAGCGTCTGTTGGAGGTGGGCAGCGGGTTTGGCATGCTGGTGGCCGTGGCCCAAAGGGACTTCGGCCTGCAAGCCAGGGGCCTGGAGCCGGCCGACGAACAGTTCAAGGGCACCCTGGCCCTGTCGCGGCGGCTGCTGGCCGCCAACGGCATGTCTGCCGAGACCATCCAGGCCGGGGCGGGCGAGGCCATGCCCTTTGCCGACAACAGCTTTGACTTGGTGTATTCTTGCAATGTGTTGGAGCACGTGGCCGACCCGGCCCGGGTGGTGGCCGAGGCCTTGAGGGTGACCAGGCCGGGGGGCTACGTGCAGATGGTCTTCCCCAACTACGGCTCCTTCTGGGAAGGCCACTACGGCATCCTGTGGATTCCTCGCCTGAGCCACTTCTGGGGCCGGCTCTACCTGCGCCTGTTAGGCAAGGACCCCCAGTTCCTGGGCACCCTGCATCTGCTCAATTACCGCCATGTGCAGGCCATCCTGGCCGGCTTGCGGGGCCAAGTCGAGGTGCTGGACCTGGGCCAAGACCTGTGGGCGCGGCGGGTGCGCCAGGCGGCGGTGGCGGACTACGCCTTTTTGGGGCGGCTGCGACGCTGGGTGCTGTTGCTGCACCGCCTGGGCCTGGTGGAGCTGGTGGTCAGGCTGGGCATCCGCTGGCATTGGCAGACGCCCTTTGTATTGACCTTGCGCAAAGTAGGCCAACCGTGACCATGCTCGCCCATCCTCTGCGGCACCTGACCTCCCTGGCCCAACTTGTCGGCCGGCCGGATCGCTTCTTCACCCCGCCCCTGCACCTGCAAATAGAGCCGGTGAACCGCTGCAACATGGCCTGCCCCATGTGCAAGCCCGCCGGCATGGGCCTGGCCCAGGACCTCTCCCTGGAGGGGCTGCGGGGGCTCCTGACCGGGCTGCGCCCCCAGTACGTGACCCTGAGCGGCCTGGGCGAGCCACTGCTGCACCGGGATTTCCTGGCCATGATCGGCCTGCTGAAACAGAGCGGCAGCCTGGTCAACACCACCACCAACGGCATTCTCCTGGAGAAGATGGCCCCGGACCTGGCCGCCAGCGGCCTGGACCTGATTAGCGTTTCCCTGGACGCG
>JAKAGJ010000565.1 GCA_021815655.1 Deltaproteobacteria bacterium
CCCCGAGTCGGCCTTCTCCACCCCCAACGAGCCCACGGCCACCCCGGCCACCTGTCCGAACACACCCGCCAGCTCCAGTTGGGTCAGCAGGCGGTCCAGGCGGTAGGGGGCCTCGTTGGTGTCCTCCAGGAGCAGTATGGCCCCTTTGAGCGGCGGGAACCAGGGGGTGCCCAGCAGGTGGCAGAGCAGGGTCAGGTTGCCGCCCATGAGCGGACCGGCGGCCCGGCCGGGTCGGTAAGCCTGGCCGTTCAAGGTCAGGGGCCAGGGCCGGCGACCGGCCAGCAGGCCGGCCAGATCGTCCAGGCTGGGCTGGTCCAGGCGGGGCAGCTGGGTGAGCACCGGGCCGTGCAGGGCCACGAGCCCCCGGGCGGCCAGGGCGTTCAAGAGGCAGGTGAGGTCGGAGAAGCCCAGCAGGCAGCCGCCGGCCCGCGCCAGGGCTGGCAGGTCCAACAGCGGCAGCAGACGGCTGCATCCAAAGCCCCCGCGCACGGCCATGACCAGTCCCAGCTTGGGATCGCTGAGGAGCTTTCGCAAATGAGCGGCGCGCTCCTGGTCGCTGCCGGCGAAATAGCCGTCGCGCCGCCGCAGGGCCTTGTCGGCCTTGACGCGCAGCCGCCCGGGGGCCAGGCCGCGCAGTACCGCCAGGCCGGCCTCATAGGCCTCGAGGTTGAAGGCCCCGCCCGGCGCGACCAGGCCCACTCCCAGGCCCGGGCCTGGCCAGCGGGGCGGGGCGGCGAGGCCGCCGGGCGGGGTGCCGGCTGGCTTCATGGCTTCGGCCTCCACCCCTGGCCTCGTCTCACTGGTTGCGGTGAAAGAGGATGTACAGGCCGCGCAGGGTCAGGAGTTCGTCCACCTCCTCGATGGTCTCGGACTGGGTGGCGATGATGCTGGCCAGGCCGCCGGTGGCCAGCACCTTGGAGGTTATCGCGCGCTCCTTGTTGATGGCCCGCACCAGGCCGTCCACCAGGCCGGCGTAGCCATAGATGATGCCGGCGTTCATGGAGCTGATGGTGTCCTTGGCCACCGCGGACTTGGGCTTGGTGAAGATTTCCACCCGGGGCAGCTTGCTGGCCCGCTGGAACAGGGCCTCGCAGGAGATGACCACCCCCGGGGCGATGGCCCCGCCCAGGTACTTGCCGTCGGCGCTGATGCAGTCGAAGGTGGTGGCGGTGCCAAAGTCCACCACGATCAGGTCCTGGGGGAAGCGCTCATAGGCCGCCACGGCGTTTACTATGCGGTCGGCGCCCACCTCGCGGGGGTTGTCGTAGAGGATGGGCATACCGGTCTTGATGCCCGGCCCCACAAAGAGCGGTTGCAGGCCGAAGTAGCGCCGGCAGAAGTCGATGAGCGTGTTGTTCATGGGCGGCACCACGCTGCTGATGATGACCCCGTCGATGCTGCCCATGGGCACTGGGCTGGCGGCGAATAGGTTGCTCAAGAGCACGCCCAGTTCGTCGCGGGTGCGTTCGCGCTCGGTGCGCACCCGCCAGTCGGCCACCAGGCGCTCGCCCTGGAATACCCCGAGAACAGTGTTGGTGTTGCCCACGTCGATGGCTAACAGCATGTGCCTACCCCTGTTCCCCACTGCCCAGCTCTTGCAGGGCCGTCTCCTTGAGCGCCTGGGCCACGTCGTGCATCAAGGCCTGGTCGTCGGCCTCCACCATGATGCGCAGGAGCGGCTCGGTGCCGGAGTAGCGCACCAGGATGCGTCCGGTCTCGCCCAGGCGCTCCTCCTGCTGGCGCATGGCCTTTACCATGCCCGGCACCTCGCTTAAAGGCGGGCGCCCGCCCACGCGCAGGTTGATGAGCACCTGGGGCAGCCGGGTCATGATGCGTTTGAGCTCGCACAGGGGCTTGCCGGTGAGCACCATGATGGCCAGCACCTGCAAGGCCGAGAGCACGCCGTCGCCGGTGGTGTTGTTGTCCAGGAAGATGAGATGCCCGCTCTGCTCGCCGCCCAGGTTGTAGCCGCCCTTGTTCATGGCCTCCACCACGTAGCGGTCGCCCACCTTGGTGCGCAAGAGGCGGATGCCACGGTCGCGCAGACACAGCTCCAGGCCCAGGTTGCTCATCACCGTGGCCACCACGGTGGCTTTTTTCAGCGAGCCGCGGCCGATCATGTCGTCGGCGCAGATGGCCATGATCTGGTCGCCGTCGATGATTTCGCCCTCCTCATCCACCATGACCAGGCGGTCGCCGTCGCCGTCGAAGGCCACGCCCATGTCGGCCTGGCCGCTTTTAACCATCTCCTGCAACCGCCCGGGGTGGAGCGAGCCCACGCCGGCGTTGATGTTGGTGCCGTCGGGCTCCACGCCGATGAGCTTGAGCTGGGCGCCCAACTCGGAGAGCACCGCCGGGGCCACCTTGTAGGTGGCGCCGTGGGCGCAGTCGCAGGCGATGGTCAGGCCGTCCAGGGTGTACTCGCCGGGGAAGCAGTTCTTGAGGAAGACGATGTAACGGCCGATGGCGTCGTCGATGCGCTTGGCCTTGCCCACGGCGTCGGCGGTGGGGCGCGGGGCCTTGCCGGTGTGCGCCTGAAGGTTATTGACGTAATCCTCGATCAGGGCCTCCAGGGCGTCGGGCAGCTTGAAGCCGTTCTTGGCGAAAATCTTGATGCCGTTGTCCTGGTAGGGGTTGTGGCTGGCGCTGATGACGATGCCGGCGTCGGCGCGCATGTTGCGGGTCAGGAAGGCGATGGCCGGGGTGGGCAACGGCCCCACCAGCTGCACGTCCACGCCCATGGAGCATATGCCGGCCACCAGGGCGTTTTCCAGCATGTAGCCGGAGAGCCGGGTGTCCTTGCCGATG
>JAKAGJ010000566.1 GCA_021815655.1 Deltaproteobacteria bacterium
ACGACTGCTATGGCCGCATCCCCGACTGCGGCCAGAACGACTGTCTGTTCCGTTCCGACTGCCTGCCCGAGCCCCAGTTGACCGACTAGCCGGCCCATCCGGCGCCGCCCCGGGCCGGGGCGCGGGTCCGTCGCCTCGGCCCCAGGCCAGGGGGCGAGGTCCTGGGCCCGCCTCCCGGCCCAGCGCGAGGCTTAACACGTTAAGGTCTGTCCACCCAGCCGGACCCTAGTATTTAAGTGCGTAAAGATAGAAGGTTTTAAGCCTGTACTGCATAAAATGTATGCACCTGGCGCGCGCCGACACGGGCGCTGGCCGGAGCGAATGACCTGTTTTGGCCAGACATTTTACGTCTTCCCCAGGCTGGCAAGATTATTGCTTATAAAATAAGGCGGTTAGCCTGTACAAACTCCGAACGGAAAGGGAAGCGTTAACATGCCTGGAAAAAGGAGCCTCGCAGTCCTGGCCTTGGTGGCGATCTTCAGCGCCGGGGCCGCCGCCGCCGCCAACCCTGGCCCGCGCCTGGATGCCACCATGCAGGGACCCAACCACTCGGACCTGAATCAGGACGGCGTGGTGGATTGGGTGCAGAATCAGAACCAGTGGCAGGCCGCCACCGCTGGCCAGTTGGGGGCCTGGGTGGATGCCAACCATGACGGCCTGCACGATGCCTGGCAGAACCGCGCGGCCTGGGATACCTTGACCAGGGGCCAATACGGCACCTGGGTGGACGCCAACGCCGACGGCATCTGCGACAACTTTGACCTGCGCCCCCAGGACGGCACGGGCAAGGGATTCAAGGGCGGCAACTAAGCCTGCCGCCGCTTACGCGACGGCAATGGCCCATCCTGGAGCAGGATGGGCCATCGTTTTTCCCGCCGCCGGCCTGACGCCAAGCAGGGGCCGCCTATATGGGGGTGAATATCATGGGATGGCGCTTGGATGGTAGCGGCGCAGGGCTTTGAACCCCGGACCTTGCGGATATGAGCCGCACGCTCTTACCAACTGAGCTACGCCGCCACGGCTCGGGGTGAGCCGATGATAGGGTCACCGGGAGTTTTGGGTTGGTGGCGGTGCAGGGAATTGAACCCCGGACACTGCGGATATGAGCCGCATGCTCTAACCATCTGAGCTACACCGCCACGACGAGGGCTAAATTTATGGGTAGCCGGGGCTAATGTCAAGTGCCTGCTTGGTAACAGGCGGCCAGCCCCGGATGGGGCCACGCCGGCGAAAGTACCCCGGTTGACACCCCAAGTGGTTCTGATAGGATGAAAAAATCCTGCCCCCCCAGTGAAGATTGAACCACTTAAGCCCCTTGCGGCGGCCCTAGGCGGTGTAATAGCGATGGCCAAAAAAACCAGCCCCAGCCCCAGCCCCCCAGAGCCCCCGGCCCCGGAGGAACTGGAAGAGGCCCCCCTGCCCGAGACCCTGCCGCTGTTGCCGGTGCGCGACGTGGTGGTCTTCCCCTACATGATCCTGCCTTTGTTCGTGGCCCGCGACAACTCCATCGCCGCCGTGGAGGCGGCCATGGCCCGCGACCAGTTGGTCTTTCTGGCCGCCCAGCGCGACCAGAACGTGGAGCACCCGGCGGCCGAGGACCTCTACGAGATTGGCTCCGTGGGCATGATAATGCGCCAGCTAAAATTGCCCGACGGCCGGCTCAAGGTGCTGGTGCAGGGGCTCACCCGGGCGCGCATCAGCTCCTGGCAGCGCCAGAAGCCCTTCCTGGAGGTGGGCATCGAGCCCCTGGACGAGCGCGAGGACGCCGAGATCACCGTGCAGGTGGAGGCGCTCATGCGTTCGGTGCGCGAGGCCAGCGAGAAGATACTGTCCCTGCGCGGGCTGTTGTCGGGCGACGTCATGGCCATATTGAACTCGGTGGAGGAGCCAGGACGCCTGGCCGACATGGTGGCCAGCAACTTGAGGCTCAAGATCGAGGAGTCCCAGGACATCCTGGAAGAGGCCGACCCCGTGGAGCGGCTCAAGAAGGTGCACGACCATCTGGGCAAGGAGCTGGAAGTCTCCACCATGCAGGCCAAGATCCAGTCCGAGGCCAAGGAGGAGATGACCAAGAGCCAGCGGGAGTACTTCCTGCGCGAGCAGATGCGCGCCATCCGCCGCGAGTTGGGCGACGCCGACGAGCGCCACCAGGAGCTTCTGGACCTGCGCCAGGCCCTGGACAAGCAGGGCCTGCCCGAGGAGGTGCGCAAGGAGGCCTTCAAGCAGCTCTCGCGCCTGGAGCAGATGCAGCCCGAGGCCGCCGAGGCCACCATCCTGCGCAACTACCTGGACTGGATCGCGGAGCTGCCCTGGTCCCAGGCCACCAAGGACCGCATGGACATCACCCGGGCGGCGCGCATCCTGGACGAGGACCACTACGACCTCAAGAAGGTCAAGGAGCGCATCCTGGAGTACCTGGCGGTGCGCAAGCTCAATCCCAAGATGAAGGGGCCCATCCTGTGCTTCCTGGGGCCGCCGGGGGTGGGCAAGACCAGCCTGGGGCGCTCCATCGCCCGCGCCCTGGGACGCAAGTTCGTGCGCATGAGCCTGGGCGGGGTGCGCGACGAGGCCGAGATACGCGGCCACCGCCGCACCTACATCGGGGCCATGCCCGGCCGCATCCTGCAGGGGCTCAAAAGCGCCGGCGCCAACAACCCGGTCTTCATGATCGACGAAGTGGACAAGGTGGGCAGCGATTTTCGCGGCGACCCCACCTCGGCCCTGTTGGAGGTGCTGGACCCGGAGCAGAACTTCGCCTTCAGCGACCACTACCTCAATCTGGCCTTCGACCTCAGCAAGGTG
>JAKAGJ010000567.1 GCA_021815655.1 Deltaproteobacteria bacterium
GCCAAGATACTCAAGAAGGGCATCCGCATCTACGAGGTGCCCATCAGCTACACCGGCCGCGAGTTCGACGAGGGCAAGAAGATCACCTGGCGGGACGGCCTGGTGGCCCTGTGGGCCCTGGTCAAGTTCCGCTTCAGCGATTAGACCGCCGGGGGGCGCTCCCCATGTGGAAGCAATACCTGGCCGGGCTCATCGTCAGCGCCGGCGCGGTCTATCTGTTCCTATCGGTGGTGGACCTGGGGCAGATGGCCCAGGCCTTATCGCAGATGCACGCCGTGTATCTCTTGCCCTGTGCCGCCCTCTACATCGCCTCCTACATCTTCCGCGCCCTGCGCTGGCGCCACCTCATGCTGCCCGTGGCCCGGGTGGGCTTCTGGCCCCTGCTGGCGGCCCTGTTCATCGGCTTTTTGGCCAACAACATCCTGCCGGCCCACCTGGGCGAGGTGGTGCGCGCCTACCTCTTGGGGCGCGATCAAGGGGTCAAGAAATCGGCCGTCTTCGCCACCATCGTTCTGGAGCGGGTCTACGACGGCCTGACCGTGCTGTTCCTCTTGATGCTGGTGCTGTTGTTCATGGACCTGCCCGACCGGGGCGTGGAGGGCAGCCTGCTCACCACCCGGGGCCTGCACGCCGCCGGCTGGCTGGGTTTTTTGCTGTTCGCCGGGCTGATGGCCGGCTTGCAGCTCTTGCGCTGGCAGCGGGCGCGCATGCTGGGCTGGCTGGCCTTTGGCCTGCGTCCGCTGCCCGACAGGCTCGCCGCCCGGCTCCTGGATATGGCCGCCTCCTTTGCCGACGGCCTGGAGGTGTCCCGTGCCCGTGACATCCTGTGGGTGGTGGCGCACTCCCTGCTGATCTGGCTGTGCCTGGGTCTGTGGGCCTGGAGCCTGTTCCCGGCCTTTGACCTGCGCCTGGGTTTCATGGCCGGCCTGCTCCTGGAAGTGGTGGTGGCCCTGGCCCTCTTGATTCCCGCGGCCCCGGCCTTCTTGGGCACCTTCCACCTGGCCGCCGCCTTCACCCTGGGCTACCTGGGCGCCTCCACGGGCGTGGCCGGCAGCTACGCCATGGTGCTGTGGCTGGTGCACTTCGTCACCACCAATCTTCTGGGCCTGTACTTCCTGTGGCGGCAAGGCTTGAGTTGGCGCAGCCTGAGCCGAGGCGGCGAGGCCGTGCCGGAGGAATAGGGCGCCTGACCCCTGGACGGCCCCAGGCTTGCGCGCTCCAGCCGGGGCGGGTATGCTGAGAGGCAATGCCAGCGGGCCTAAGGGGGTTTCATGCAAAAGCATCAGGCGGCGGCCAAGTTTTTCGACCAGTTGGTCCAGGGCTCCAACCAGTTCATCACCCAGATGATCGAGTCACAGATGGATGCCGAGCTGATCGAGCTGTTCAACAAATTCGGCGCCCAACTGCAAAAGGGCGACATGGAGCCCGACCGCTTCCAGGCCAGCCTGCTGATTATCGGCTACCTGGTGCGCGCCCACGAGGAAGAGGCCCGGCGCCAGGCCGCCCAGGCCCCGCCCGAGGACGCGCCCCTGCATTAGCCCCTCCCGCGGCCTGGCCGCCCCCGCCAGGAAAGACCGTCCATGCCCCAGGATCTAGCCATAGCCCACGCCGGCCAGGAACTGGCCGGCCGGCTCTTCCGCCCGGCCGGCGCCCCCCGGGCCGGGGTGGTCATGGCCCATGGCCTTTATTCCTCCATGCAGAGCGAGAAGCTCACCCGCCTGGCCCAGGCCCTGGCTCAGGCCGGCCATCTTTGCCTGATGTTCGACGCCCTGGGCTGCGGCGTTTCTCCAGGCGACGCGCGCCACACCACCCTCACCAGCCGGCGCGATCAAATCCTGGACGCCGCCCAGGCCCTAACCGTTGCGGCGCCGGGGCTGCCCCTGGCCTACATGGGCTCCTCCCTGGGCGGCACGGCGGCCCTCTTGGCCGGCCGGGTCAGGCCGCCCCTGTGTCTGCTGTGCTGGTCCACGCCGGTGGACTTGACGGCCCTGATGCACCGCCTGGCCGCCCAGCCGGCGCCGCCGGATTTGCCGCTGATGGTTCAGGACATTGCCCGCCACGACCTCAAGGCGGTGCTGGCGGCCAGCCCCCGGCTGTTGGTGGTGCACGGTCAGGAAGACGAGGTGGTGCCGGTGCGACAGGCTCATTTGGCCTACCGTCTGGCGCCTGAGCCCAAGGACTTGTTGCTGCTGCCCGGGGCTGACCACCGCCTGAGCCGCCAAGAGGACCAAAGCCAGGCCATGGCCCGTTCCCTGGCCTGGCTGGAGCGCTTCGCCGGCTAGGAGCCTGCCGTCATGCGGCGCCACGAGCCCTTCAGCTTTCATTGCCAACGCTGCGGCCGCTGCTGCCATCATCAGGCCATACAGCTCAGCCCCTACGAGATACTCTGTCTGGCGCGCCACCTGGGGCTGGACACGGGCCAGTTCATCGCCCGGCATACCAGCAACGGCGGCCTGTTCCTGCGCTTCACGCCCCAGGGGGCCTGCGGTTTCCTCACCCCCGAAGGCTGCGCCGCCCATGCCCAGCGCCCCCTGGCCTGCCGGCTCTACCCGCTGGGCCGCGACCTGGAGCGACCTGGGGGCGAGGCCTTCGAGCCCTTGGAGCGCCACCCGGCCTGCGCCGCCCTGGTGGGTGGGCAAGGGCGCCTGCAAGATTACCTGGACCAGCAGGGGGCTGGCCGCTTCCTGGCGGCCTTGGATTACTATCTGGCGGTGGTGGAGCGGATGCACCATATATTGGAGCGGCGTCTGCCCCCCGGGGCCAGTCTGGCCGCCGCCACCCGCCAGGCTTCCGCCAGCCTG
>JAKAGJ010000014.1 GCA_021815655.1 Deltaproteobacteria bacterium
TCCAGGTCGGGGTCCAGGGCATAGACGGCCTCGGGCGCCGGCGTGACCAGGCTCAGGCCCGGGCCGGCCGGCGTCGCGCCCGCCTGGCGGGGGGCATGCAGGGGGCAGGCGGCTTGGGGGGGGTGCTTGTCCCAAAAAATTTCATCAATGGTGGCGGGGCAGGCCGGTCCGGCCTGCTGCCCGCTCTGGGCGCAGACCCGAAGGCGCAGCAGGCCGGGTGGTTCCGGCGGCAGGCGGCCGGGCTCGCGGCGGTGCAGGAAGAGCATCGCCTGGCGCCACAGGGGGCCGGCACCGGTGACGCCGGAGATGCCCTTCATGGGCTCGGCCTCGAAGTTGCCGGCCCACACCCCCACGGTGTAGGCCTGGGTATAGCCCAGGCACCAGTTGTCGCGGTGCTGCTGGCTGGTGCCGGTCTTCACCGCCGCCGGGAAGGGCAGCTCCAGCACCCCGTGGCGGCCGAAGCCGGCGGCGCGGGCCTGGTCGTCGGAAAGCGCCGAGGTTATGAGGGCGGCCACGGCCTCGGGCAGCACCTGCCGGACCGGGGAAGGCTCCTGCCCTTGCCACAGGCGGGCCGGGGCCCAGCGGCCGCCGCTGGCCAGGGCGGCATAGGCCTGGGTAAGTTCAAAGAGGCTCACCTCGCCGTCGCCCAGGGCCAGGCCCAGGCCGTAGTGCTGGGCGCTCTGGGGCAGGCCGAGCCCCACTCCGCGCAACTGCTCCAGCAGGGCGGCCGGGCTCAGCGCCTCGGCCAGGCGCAGGGCCGGCAGGTTCAGGGAGCTGGCCAGGGCCACGCGCAGGCTCACCTGGCCCCGGTGCTGGCCGTCGTAATCCACCGGGCGGTAGGCCCCGCCTTCCAGGGGCCGGCTCAGGGGCTCGTCGGCGATGGGCTCGGCCAGGGTATGCCCCTGCTCCAGGGCCAGGGCGTAGAGAAAGGGCTTGAGGGCGCTGCCGGGCTGGCGAAGGGCCAGCACGCCGTCCACCTGGCCGTTGACCGGCCCCTGGAAGTCCTGGGAGCCCACCCAGGCCAGCACCGCCCGGTCGCTGTTGCGCAGCACCAGCACCGCCGCCTGCCTTAGACCCTGGCCGCCGCGGGACAGGCAGGTCTGGCGCACCAGGCCGGCCAAGGCGCCTTGCAGCTCCGAGTCCAGGTCGGTGGCGATCTGCGCGGGCGCGTTGGCCGGCAGCCGGCTGGCCAGGGCGGCGGCCAAATGTGGCGCCTCCAGGGGCGGGGGCGGGGCCGGGGCGATCTCCACGGGGGCGGCCAGGGCGCGCTCCAGGGCTGGCTGATCGATGGCCCCGGCCCGGGCCATGCCTCGCAGAATGGTGTCGCGCCGGGCCTTGAGCCGGGGCCGGTTGGCTGGCCGCAACAGGCGCGCCGGGTCTTGGGGCAGAGCCAGGAGCAGCGCCGCCTCCTGGGGGGCCAGGCGCTCGGGCCGGGCGCCCAAGAGTTCGCGGCTGGCGGCCACCACCCCCACCAGGGGGCCGCCAAAGGGTGCGCGGTTGAGATACTGGCTTAATATCTGCTCCTTGCTTAAGCGGGCCTCCAACCAGCACGCGCGGGCCGCCTCCCTGAGCTTGGCCGCCAGGTTGCGCCGGGCCGGGCGCTCCAGGCGCGCCACCTGCATGGTCAGGGTGGAGCCGCCCTCCACCACCCGGCCGGCCCGCAGGTTGCGCCAGGCCGCCCTGGCCAGGGCCAGGGGGTCCACTCCGGGGTGACGGTAAAAGCGCCGGTCCTCGGCAGCCAGGGCCGCGGCTCGGAGCAGGGGCGGGATATCCTGAGCCGCCAGCCAGGGGCCGGCCCGGCGGCCGGGGTGGTTCAGGCTGGCCAGGAGCTGGCCGTCGCCGGCCAGTACCAGGCGGTCCACTTGGCTGCCATACCCCTCATTGGGCGGCTCCCCGGGCCAGGCCACGGCCAGGCCCCACAGCAGCAGGGGAGCCAACAACAACCCCAGGAAAGACCAGGCTAGGAGCCGGTGGGAAAAATATTTCCACAGGCACCTAGCGCGGGCCATGGACGGCCCGCCAAGAGGAGAAAGCCATGGATGGCTTCCTCCGACACACCGCTGGGCGGCCCCCGGCGCTCACCTCACCTCCAGCACCCCCGCCGGCGTGCTGCCCATCACCTCGGGAGCGTACATCTCCTCGGCCCGGGCCGGACGCAGCTGATAGGTGCCCGGCGCCACGGCCCGCAGGTTGTAGCGGAAGGTGTAGACACCCGGGTCCAGGCGCGGGGCGTATAGCAACAGGCCGGTCTTGCGCAGCTCCTTGAAGCGCCAGGGTTGCCAGGAGGGGGCCTCCTGGCCGTCCTCGGCGGGCTCGGAGGCGGTGGCGTTTTGGGGCTCCAGGCCGGCGGGATAGGGGTCGTGCACCAGCACGTGGTGGCGGGTCTGGCTGACCAGGATGGTCAGCAGACACTCCACGCCGTCGCCGGTGGCCGGCGTGGCCTGGCCGGCCTGCCCACCCTGGGGCCTGAGCACCCGCGCCAGCAAAAAGCCGGCGTTGACTGGCTGGGCCGCGGGCTGGGCCGGGGCATAGCTAAGACGGGCCGCCCAGTGGGGCCGCCCCTGCTGGGCGCTCAGGACCAGCTCCTGGGCCTGGCCGACGGGCAGTTGCTGGCTGGGCACCTCCACGCTGGCCGGCGGGTCGGCTTGGCCGCTAAAGGCCTGCTCCATGATCTGGCGTCCGGCCAGCTCGGCGCGCACCCGGGCCGGGGCCGCCGACCCTGGGCGCCCCAGATAGGCGGCCAGGCCCCACAGACCGAAGACCGCCTCCTGGGTGGAGAGGTCCGTGGTCTCGCCCAGGCGGGCCGCCACCCAGGCCGCCAGCCCCTCCAGGCGGGGATAGGTGGGCTGGGCCTGGCAGAGCACCCACAGCACCAGCGCGTTGTCGCGCAAGGTGGAGCCCATGATTTCCTTGAGGCCGCCGGGCTGCACGCCGGCAAAATGCAGGTGTTCGGCGCTGACCACCGCCGAGGCCTCCAGGCGGGTGATGATCTGCTGAGCCAGGGTGGGCAGGTGGCTGTACTGGGCCGCGCTCAAGAGCGCCGCCAGGCCCAGGGGAGGGTAGGCCTGATTCTGGGCCAGGGCCGCTTCCAGGGCCGGGCGCACGGGGCGCCCTTCCTGGGCCAGGGCCATCAGGGCCAGGGTCTCGGCCACACGGCGCTGGGCGTCGCCGGCCTTGGGAGCCGCCCCCCGGCGCAGGGTCTCCTGCAGGTAGTCCAGGGCGCGCTTCTTGACGCCAGGTTCCAGGCTGGCCCCGGCGGCCTGCATCTGCCGCGCGGCCAGGATGGCGTAGGCGGTGACAAAGAGATCGGAGCGGCGCTGGCCCGGCCACAGGCTAAAGCCGCCGTCGCCGCGCTGGAAGTCGGCCACCTGCTCCAGGGTGGCCTTCACCGCCGCCAGGTCGCCCTCGGCGGGCTTGAGCCCCAGCAGGGGGCCGTGGGCCAGGATCAGGGCCCGGGCGGCGGCCTTGCTCAGGCGCTGCTCCAGGCAGTCCCAGGGGTAGGCCAGGAGCAGCTGGGCCGGGGCGCCCAGGGCCGAGGCCAGGGAGGGGGCCACCACCAGGCGCAGGCCGCCCCGCTTGGGGTCGGCGTCCTGGGGCAGCTTGAGGGGCACCGTGGCCTGGCCGCGGCCGCCGGCCGGGTCCAGGGAGCCGGCCATGGCCGCTGTCTCCAGGCTGGTCAGGGGCAGCACCTCCAGCTTGAAGCGGGCGGCGTCCTCCTCGCCCTCCAGGCTGGCCCGGAAGCTTAGGCTGGCCGGTCCGGGCTGGCTGGCGTTCACCGAAAAGTCCACGGGGCGGCTCTGGCCCGGAGCAAGCTCCAGGCTCTGCTGGGCCGGGCCGTCCAGAGTAAGACCCGAGGTCATTAGGCTCACCGTCACCTGGCCGGGGCGGGGGCTCAAGTTCTGCACCAGCACCCGCGCCGCGAACTTGTCGCCGGCCACCGCGAAGCGCGGCAGGGCCGAGAGCATCTGCAAGGGCCGGCTGGCGCGCACGCTGGCCTTGCCCAGGCCGAAGTCCCTGCCCGGCCCGGCGGCCACGGCCACCAGACGGTAGGCCGTGAGGCTGTCGGGCAGCTTGAAGCTTGCCTCCAGGTGGCCCTTGGCGTCGGTCTGCCCCTGGGCCAGCCAGAACACGGCGGGGTGGAAGTCCTGGCGCATGGCCTGGCCCAGGCCGCCGCCGCCGGCGGAGTCATCGCCCTTCTCGCCCTGGAAGCGCTGCCCCACCACCTGGGTGCGGCCATCGGCGCTCTGCACGGTAAGCGGGCGGGGCTTGTCAAAGGTGACGCGGGGGTCATAGGAGTTGACGCCCTGGGCGGCAGTGAGCACCCGTTCGTCCACGGCCAGGAAGGTTACCTGGCACTGGCGGGGCTGGTCGTCCTTGCCGCTGACCCGCACCTGGGCCGTCACCTCGGCCCCCGGGCGCAGCTCGCTCTGGCGGGGCTCCACGGCCACCTTGAGCCCGGCCTGGGGGTCGCTGACCTTGATGCTGGCGTAGCCGATGCGCACCTGGGGCTTGCCCAGGTCCGGCCCGGCGGCACCGCCGGCGGCCACGCGGCCGCGCACCAGGAGCACCCCCAGGTAGGCGTTGGGGGCGTCCTCGGCCCGCATGGGCACCTCGATCACCGGGGCCGGCCCCTCCACCTGGCGCAACAGGGTGCGCCGCACGCCCAGCCCCTCCACGGAGATGAGCGCCGTGGCCTGGGCAAAGGGGTTCTTGATTAATATGCGGGCGCTTTGGCCTGGCGTCAGGGTTGTCGACTCGGCCACCACCTCCAGACGGTTGTCGTCAAAGCGCTGCCAGCCGGCCAGGCCGGCGCCGGCCGCGTAAAGATAGGTGCCGGTACGGTTCAGCCGCCCCTCCTGGTCCTTCACCTCGGCCAGCAGTGCGTAGGTGCCGGCCTCGGGCGGGGTGAAGCTGGCCTGGCCGCCGGCGGTGGACAAGGCCAGGCTTTTTTGCCAGACCTTGTCGCGCCGGGCCTTGGTCAGGGAGCGGTAGAAGCCGCCGGGACCGCGCTCGCGCACCGTCTCCCAGATTTCGCGGTAGGCCGTGAGCGTCACCTCGCAGGGAGGCGCGGGCTGGTCGTCGAAGGTGGCGGCCTTTATCTCCAGGCTGGCGGCCTGGCCGGCCTGGGCCAGGCCGGGGGCCTTGAGCCCCAGGTACAGGGCCGCGGGGTGGACCGTGTAGCGGCCGCGCCCGGTCACCACCAGGCCCGAGGCGTCGCTGACCGCCGCCTCCAGGCCCACCTCCACCGGCTGGCCGGGCTGGGGCTGGGCGGCCGGCAGGTTTAATACGGCCCGCCCCTGGCTGTCCAGCGGAGCCTCCAGATTGCCCAGGGTCTTGACCTTGCTGGGCGGCTCGTCCTCGGAGGGCAGGGGCAAATCACCCACGGCATAGCCCTCCAGGAGGGCGGGGGCGAAGCTGGAGCCACGCTGTTCCACCTGCACCTTGGCCTTGCCGCCGGCCACCGGCGCTCCGAAGAGGTAATCGGCCCGCACCTCGGCGGACTGCGCCCGGGCGCCCAGGCCCTGGGCGGGGGTATCCAGGTTGACCTTGAATTCCGGGGGGCGGAAGGAGGCCACCCGGAAGTTGCCGGCGGCGATCTCCTGGCCGCCGGTCTTGACCACGATCTGGTATTGCCCCAGGCGGGCCTGGGGGCTCAAGGTCAACTCGCCGCCCAAGGAACCGTAGGCGTTGGGCTTGTCCGCCAAGTGGGCCACCAGGCGGCCGTAGGGGTCCTTCACCTCCACGGCCAGGGGCTCTGGCCCTGGCGGCAGCAGGCCCTGGGGTCCCTGGGTGCGCAGATACACCACCAGGCGCACGGTCTGCCCCGGCTGGTACAGGGGCAACTGGGTGATGGCGTGGGCCAAGAGGGGCGAGTACTGCTCCGGACTCAGGTACTCCACGCTGGAGGGCAGGGAGTAGACCAGGTCGTTGGACCATGAGCTGGGCAGTACCGCCAGGTCGCCTTCATGGCGCCCCAGCAGGAAGACCTGAGGGCCCATCCAGGGGCGGGCCTTGTCCGTCTGGGGGGCCAGGGTGGCCAGGGGCGGCAGGGTGGCCAGGCCGTTCTGGTCGCTCACACCCTGCCACAGCACCCGGTTGGCCCGGTCGCGCAGTTCCAGGTTCACCCCGGCTAGGGGCTGACCCGTGGAGAGCCGCGTGGCCCAGACCACGCCGGAGCCGGTGGCCAGCTTGAGCGCCAGGCCCAGGTCGGTGACCTGCACCAGGGCGCGCTGCACCTGCTCCTTGATCCGGTGGCGGTCATCGGGCAGGTCGGCGCGCAAATCCAGCAGGGTCACTCCCCCCCGGGGTGGCTTGCCCAACAGCTTGGCCAGGTCCAGGGGGCGCACCACGGTCTGGTTGGGGGGCAGGTGCAGGTTTATATCACTCAAGACCGCCCCCTGATCGGGCTGGGGCCGGGGCGGGCGACGGTCCCAGGGCAGGTCGGCCTCGGCCACCAACACCGGCACCACCTCCTCGGCCGAAACGAGGCGCGCCGCCGCGCGTATGGTCCCCAGGTTGCGCGCCCGCAAGGGGTAGAGCCCCTTCTCCGCCGCCTCCAGGACGCCCTTGCCGCCCATGAGCGAGAAGACCGGACGCATGTCGCCGGTCTTCAGCGCCAGGGTGATGGGCTCGGCCAGGACGGTGCCATAGTCATCCTTGAGCCCGGCGGCGATTTTCAGGGTGTAGGCCTTGTTGGGCTTGAGCCCCAGGTCCAGGTAGACCCAGCGGGTGGGCTCGCGCCCCCGGGTCTCCTCCAGGGGCTTTTCCTGGGGCGTCAGCTTGAGCCGGCCATACAGCTCCCCCGGCGAGACCGGGTTGTTGAATTCCAGCATCAGGCTGGCGCTGGGGTCCAGGCGCCCCTTGCCATCCTTGCGCTGCTCCCACTTGACCAGCTTGAGGGTGTCGAAGCTGCGGTAGGTGGCGTGGAAGGTGCGCTGGGAGGCCAGGGTGCCCTGGGCCGGCGCTAGCCCCGGCTCCAGCACCACCTGCACCTCCTGGCCCGGGGGCAGGTCCTGGGACGCCTCCAGGGCATAGACTCGGCCCAACTGGCTGTCCTGCACCCGCCATTGCTCCTGGGGCATCTCCTGGACCTTGAGCGGCAGACGCCGGCCGGCCACCTCCAGGAAGGCGCGGGAGGCCAGGGATTTGATATCCACGGGTTGGTTCAAGATGACCCGCAACTCCGGGCGCGGCGCCAAGGGGCTGTCCGCCGGGGGCGCGAACTCCAGGGCCTCTATCTCCGGGGTTTGCAGGGCCACCTCCGCCCCCTGGGCCAGGAGCGCGCCATCCAGGGCGCGGGCCCCGGCGGCCACCGTGGCCTTGAGGCGCGTGGCCCCGCTCAGGGGCTGGTCCAGGATGAAGGCCAGGGTCTGGGGGTCCAGCCAGCGGTAGCCGCCAGGGACCTGGGGCGTCACCTTCAGGGGGGAGGTGGCCGCCTCCTGTTCCATGGCCCCCAGGGGGCGCATGGGGCTGGAGAAGCTGGCCACCACCTGGGTCAGACGCTGCACCTGGCCCGAGGGCATGATCTGGACCTTGAGGGCCTTCTCGGCCAAGGCCGGCCGGGGCAGCAGGCAGGGGCCGGTCAGAAGGGCCAGCAACAGGGCCAGGGTACTGGCGGCCAGGCGGCGCGGGGCTGGGCGATGGGGGCTCATGATTGGCTGACTCCCTGAAGGTGGGGCCACGGTCACCGGCGTCGAACTGATTATTCTTATAATTTTAATACCGCAGGCGCGGGCCAGGCCAGCCCGCAAATCGGCCCCAAGACCGGGACGGCCCGTCACCCTCCTAGGCGAAAACCCTGAAGCCCTGGGCGTAGCGGGACTGGCGGTGGAAAAAGGTCAGGTTGATGGTTTCCCGTTCCACGCCCTCGCGGCCCTTGGCGATGACCAGGCGCTGGAAGGCCAGCCCCAGTTCCTTCAGGCGTTGGCGGGCCGCCCGGGGATCGCCGCCGCTCTCGCGCAGGGCCTCCTCCTCGCTCAGGGCTTGCAGCAAAAAGACCATGTCCGGGGTGTACACCGCCCGGGCCGAGCCGCTCACGTCGCTCAGGGCGGTGGCCCAGGGTTGCCCCGGCGTGGGCTTGTCCACCTCGCTGATGACCAGCACCGCGGCGCCGCTCTGGTCGCGCAGCCGCTTCATGGCCCCCACCCGCCAGTGGTCGGCGCCCTCGGCCAACGCCGCCTCGCCAGGGGGCAGGGGAAAGACCTGCAAGTAATCCACCAGCACCAGGGCGCGGCTGGCGCCGCTTTGCGTCTTGAGCCAGGCCAGGCGCTCCAGTATGGCCTCCACCGTGGCCAGGGGGAAGTTCTCGTCGTCCAGGATCAGGATGCGCCGGCCCAGGCTGGACAGCTCCAGGCGGGCCGTCTCCAGGGCCTGGTGGTCGGCGGGGCTGGCCAGGTCCAGGGCCAGGTCTTTCCATTCCAGGCGGGCGAGGTTGCAGATGAGGCGGCGGATCAGGTCGGCGCGGGGCATCTCCAGGGACATCACCAGCAGGCAGGCCTGGGGGTCCTGGCGCACCGCGTCCAGGCCCAGTTGCAGGGCCAGGGCCGTCTTGCCCACGTTGGGGGCGGCGGCCAGGAGCATCAGCCCCCTTAAACCCAGGGTGGCGGCGTCCAGGCGGGGCAGGGTGGCCTGCTTGAGCCCCACGGCCTGGCGCCCCCCCGGGGACAACTGGTTCAGACCGTCCTGCTCCAGCTCCTGGGCCAGGGTCAGGGGAGGCGGTGGGGCGGGCAGCGGCGGCTCAGGCATGGCTGGTCTCCTCCCGTGACGACCTAGGCAGCCCTGTGGCGGCGCTAATCCTGGCCGCGGTTTTCCATCGAGGTGTCGTCGTTGGACAACTGCTCCAGGTGGAAGCGGAAACGGTACATGTTCACGCGGCCGTATATCTCCAGGGGCAAATCGATGCGCAGGCGCTGATCGCGGTAGTCGGCGCCGTCCTGGTGGCCGCGCAGGGGCGACAGCTTCTTGAGCCCGCCTTCCATGACCAGCCGGGCCGGCCGCAGGATATCGCGCAGGCTGGCCTGGGGAGCCAGGCTGGTGGGCTCAAGGGCCTCCAGGGGCTCCCCGTAGGCCACGCCCTGGTGCACCATGTACTGGCGATTGCCCGAGGCGTCCAGAAAGACCACCTGGTCCCAGCGCACCAGGATCTGGGACCCGGTCTTGTTTACCAGGTCCAGCTCAAAGGCCGCGATGTCGTCCTTGCTGGCCCGCAGGTTGATGTCCACGTAGTCGTCGCTGAAGCAGGACTCGTTGAACTGGCCGTCAAAAGCCATGACCTGGCCCCAGGCCTGGTCCGGGGTCCTGCTCTGGCCGCTGACGCCGGCCTGGCCGCCGCCGCAGCCGGTCAAGAGGCAAAGGGCCAGTGTCAACCAGATCATCCTTTGGGCCAGGCCGCTCATGGCTGTTCTCCCGGGCTTGAGGGGGCGTCGTGGGTGTTGAGGGTAGCCCAGCCAGGCCGGACTGCAAAGCTTTTTTGTGAGGCTCGTGGCCGCGGGCGCGTCTTGCGGGTGGCTGGGGGGCATGATAGCCTGCCTCATGGTGCAATTGATGGTCAGCGAACGTTTCGTTAGCATCCAGGGCGAGTCATCCTTCGCCGGCTGGCCCTGCGTCTTTGTGCGCCTGGCCGGCTGCCCCTTGAGCTGCCGCTGGTGCGACACGGCCTACGCCCGCCAGGGGGGCAGCCCCCTGGCCCTCAATGAGGCCCTGGCCTGGACCCAGGCCCAGGGCCTGGGCCTGGTGGAGGTCACCGGCGGCGAGCCCCTGGCCCAGGCGGCCAGCCTGGAACTGATAACGGGCCTCTGCGACCTGGGGCGCACGGTGCTGCTCGAAACCAGCGGCGCTTTTGATATCCGCCCCGTGGACCGGCGGGCGCGCATCATCATGGATGTCAAGTGCCCCAGCTCGGGCATGCATGAACGCCTGCACCGGCCCAATCTGGACAGCCTCGGGCCGCGCGACGAGGTGAAGTTCGTGCTGGCCGGCCGCCCTGACTATGACTACGCTCGGGGCCTGATCCTGGGCCAAGGCCTGCACCGGCGCTGTCAGGTGCTCTTGTCCACGGTGCAGGGCGAGCTGGCGCCGGCCCAGGTCGTGGAGTGGATGCTGGCCGACCGTCTGCCCGCCCGCTTTCAGTTGCAGATGCACAAATATATCTGGCCCGGCCGCGAGCGGGGCGTTTAAGCCCCTGCCGCCCGGTGGCGGCGCGAGATTGACAGCCGGTTGAAGGAACCCCCGCCTGCCGAAGCCCAGCGCTAAATTATCAAGTCAATAGGCATGGTAAAGACCCGGGCGGCCATGTCCTTGTCCAGCATGAACATACCCCCCGGGGTCTCGCTGACCAGCTTAAGCTTGCCCACGGCATCCTCGGCGCTGGCCTCCTCCTCCACCTGCTCCTTGACGAACCATTGCAGGAAGTTCTCGCTGGCGTAATCGCTCTCCTTGCGCGCCAGGCCCACCAGCTTGTGGATCAGACTGGTGACGTACTGCTCATGCTTGAGCACCGCCTCCATGCAGGCCAGGGGCGAGGCCCAGGTGGTCTCGGGCGCCTTGATGGCCCCCAGGGTCACCTTGCCCCCGCGCTCGTTGATAAAGGAGTAGAAGCGCAGCACGTGGGTCAGCTCCTCCTGGGCCTGCACCTTGAACCAGTGGGCAAAGCCCGCCAGTTGCCGGGCCTCGAAGTAGGCGGCCATGGACATATAGAGATAGGAGGAGTAGACCTCTGCATTGACTTGGTCGTTAAAGGCCTTCTGCAATTTGTCCTTGAGCATGGCTTTGGCTCCTGGCGTATGGTTGCGGCTGGGGGCGCCCAAGGGTCGCCCAGGGACGTTAATAGTCATATTTTGCACCCAGGCGGCTTGATCCACAACCCGCCCGCCGGCCCCCCGCCGGCCTCGGGCCTGGTTGTGCGACGGCCCGCTTAAATGCTATGGTTAGAGTGCGGCCTCCGGGGCCGTGACCATTTCGCCCAAAAGGCCACGGAGCAGATGCCAGCCACCGCCCTCAAGCAGCGACCCCGCAACATGGCCGAGCAGGTGCGCCGGCTCCTGGCCCTGTTCAATCCCGAGGACCGGGTGCTCATCTCCATCGCCGCCGACCCCGACGCCCTGGGTTCGGCCCTGGCCTTCAAGCGCCTGTTGTGGCGGCGGGTGACCTCGGTGACCATCGCCCGGGTCAACGAGATCAGCCGGCCCGACAACCTGGCCATGGTGCGCCTGCTCAAGATACCCGTGGAACCCCTGCCCAGCCTGCGCCCCGACGATTTCAGCAAACGGGTTCTGGTGGACAGCCAGCCCCGCCACCACAAGGCCTTTGCCCGCTTCCCCCAGCACGTGGTCATCGACCACCACCCCCTGGGCGAGGAAATGGACAAGGCCTGCTTCAGCGACGTGCGCCCCCGCTACGGCGCCACCAGCAGCATCATGACCGAGTATCTGCGGGCCGCGGGCATCAAGCCCTCGGCGCGCCTGGCCACGGCCCTGGTCTACGGAATCAAGAACGACACCGCCGGTTTCCAGCGTCCCAGCCTGGAGCAGGACGTCAAGGCCTTCCAGTTCCTGTTCCCCAAGGCCAACCTGTCGGTGCTGCGCAACATCGAGTTCAGCGAGATGCGGCTCAAGGACCTGGAGGTGCTGCACCAGGCCCTGGAGGTCTTCGTGGTCCACCGGCACTGCATCTACGCCCACTTGGGTC
>JAKAGJ010000568.1 GCA_021815655.1 Deltaproteobacteria bacterium
CTGACTCACGAAGGCGGCTGAAGTCTGCTCGGGGTTCTTCCAGTATTCATTGAAGACCATGGGCGTGCGCGAATACAGCTCGCCCACCTGGTTGATCCCCACCTCGTTGCCGTCCTCGTCCAGGAGCTTGATGACGTCGGTGCCGGGTATCTCGCGGCCGATGGAGCCCAGCTTGTCGAACTGCTCGTGGGGCAGCAGGAGGGTCACCAGGCCGGCCTCGGTGGAGCCGTAGGCCTCGTAGAGCTGGCTGTTCTTGAAATAGCCCATGATGTCCAGCTTGGTGTCGCGCCGGGCCGGGGCCGAGCTTATCATCAGCTTCTTGACCGAGTCCACGTTGTACTTGGCTTTGACCTCCTCGGGCAGGGACAGCATCATGATGTAGTGGGTGGGCACCAGGGAGGTGAAGGTGACCCGCATCTCGGCCAGGGTTTTTATCATGTGCTCGGGGTCGAAGGAGACGCTGTTGTAGACCAGGGCCGTGGCGCCCACCACGGTGAACACGAAGGAGTAGAACACGCTGTTGATGTGGCACATGGGCATCACCAACAGCCCGCGGTCGTCGCGGTCGTAGCCCAGGGCCACCAGGTTGGTGAAGTAATGGGCCATGATGGACTCGTGGGAGCGCACCACGCCCTTGGGCCTGCCGGTGGTGCCGCTGGTGTACATGATGATCCAGGTGTCCTGGTGGCTCACCTCCACGGGAGGCTCGGCGGTGGAGCCGCTGGCGAAGACCTCCTCCAGGTGGGTGTAGCCCTGGGGCGCCTGCTTGTCGCCGAAGCAGAAGTAGCGGTCGGCGGGGATGGTTTCCAGGTCTTCCTTGGCCTCGTCCAGGTCCTTGAGGAAGGGTTTCTCGGCGATGAAGGCCGCGCACTCGGCGTTGTTGACGATGAAGGCGTATTCATTGGGCGTGAGCCGGAACATGATGGGCACGGCCACCAGGCCGGCCTTGGCGAAGGCGCCGTATATCTCCAGCCACTCCAGGCAGTTGTAGGCCAGGATCGCCACGCGGTCGCCCTTTTTCAGCCCTCGGTCAAGTAGCCCGTTGGCCAGGCGGTTGCAGCGCTCGTTCCACTGTTTGAAGGTCAGCGAGCGATAGAGATCGGCCGCGCCCTCCTTGTCGGGATACAGGGTGGCGTTGACCCGCAGTATGTCACCGATGTGCAGCCAGCGACTCATGGCGTCTTATCCTCCGCAGCCTGTTAGTTGACTGCCGGGCCGGGCTCATCCCCGGCGCCGGGCTGATGAATCTCCTGCCGCAGGCTCCTTTGCGCCAGCCAGGCGGCGCCCTCGGCGCCGGTGAGCTGGGGCCGGGGGGGCAGGAAGACCTCCCGCCCCAGTTCCTGCTGCATCATCTCGGCCAGGAAGGGATTGTGGGCCACCACCCCGCCGGTCATGACCACCGACCCCTCCATGGTGTCCATCTCCAGCACCCGCTTGATAACCGAGCGGAACAGTCCCCGTATCAGGGCCTCCACGGCCACGCCGTCGCGAATCTTGCTCAAGACCTCGGTGGCGGTGAAAACCGTGCAGTAGGAGCCCAGGAGGGCCTCGTCCTCGGCCCTGCGGGCCATATCATTGAAATTTTTAAGCTCAAGGTCCAGTCGCAGCGCCATTTCCTCCAGGAAGGCCCCGGTGCCGGCGGCGCACTTGCGGTTCATCTTGAAGGAGGTGCGCCGGCCTTGGCCGTCAACCTTGATGATCTTGTTGTCCTGGCCGCCGATATCCACCACGGTCAGGGCCCGGGGGAAGTGGCGATAGGCGCCGGTGGCGTGGGCGGCGATCTCGGTGCGGGTCTGATGGGCAAAGGGCACGTTGTTGCGGCCGTAGCCGCAGGTGAAAATGCTTTGCACCTGCGGGGGCTCCAGCCCGGCCTGCTGGAGGGCCTGGTCCAGGCCCCGCGAGGCGCTCAAGGCGAAATCCACGCCCGAGCGCAGCACCGCGCTGCCCAACAGCCGCCCCTCCTGGTCCAGGAGCGCCACCTTGGTGGCCGAGGCGCCGATGTCTATGCCCCCCGTGACGATCACGCGGCGTTTTCCTCCATCTGCTCCACGAAGGCCTCGATGTTGGTCTTGGCCTGCTCGTCGCTGAAGCAGCGCAGGTCGTTGAGATCGCCGTTGATGGTCAGGGCGGCGATGCCCAGCTTCTTGGCCAGGCGCTGGGGCATGGCGTAGCGGTTGTTGGAGTTGTTGGGGCAGGTCTTGGCGTCGTGGAAGATGATGCCCTCGATGCCGAAACGTTTCGCCCAGTCGGTGATGTAGCGCTCCTTGTAGTCGTCGTCGCGCACGATGAACAGCTCCAGATAGGCCCGGGCCATGGACTCCAGGGGCTCCCGCTCGTCGAAGGCGTCGAAAATCCAGGAGTTGCAGTAGGTGCTGGCCACCACCGCCGCGCCCTGGCCGCCTAAGGTCTCGCTGAGCATGCGCAGGCGACCCCACACCGGCATGCCCTCCCAGTACAGGCGGTGGCGCTCGCCGGGCACCGCCGCCACGCCATCGGCCACGCGCTGCTTCAGCTCGGCCAGCAAGAGGTCGTAGTAGTCGATGGCTTCCTGCCTGCCGCGCAGCACCACCGCCGGGGCCATGTGGATGGTGTGGTCGAAGAAGGACATGGGCGTGGGCCGCTGGGCGGCATATTCCAGCACCTGGCGCCAGCGCAGGGTGCATTCCTTGGACAGCCGCACCACCTCGCGCAGGCGGTCGATGTCGAACTTGTTGCCGCTGACCCGCTCCAGGGTGGGTATCATCTCCTTGAACTGGGCCACCACGTCGCCCACGTAGTGGCTCTTG
>JAKAGJ010000569.1 GCA_021815655.1 Deltaproteobacteria bacterium
ACCAGCACTCCGCAATCCTGGCAGGCCACCTTGGGTGGCCGGACGCCGGGCAGGTCCTGGGGAGGCAGCTCAACCTTCACCCACTGTATCTCGAATAGTTCCTGGTCGCTCATCACGCGGTAGGCCGCCACCTGGGCGGCCTGGGGGCTCTGCGAGCCAGGGGCGTAGACGCCGGCCAGGTCGCGGGCCTGGTCCCGGCTCACCAGGCGCACGGCGCGGCCGCTGGGCAGGTCCAGGAAGGTGACGGCCAGGAGGCCTTGGTTTATCAGTTTGAGAGAGCCACGGCCGAAGCGCAGGCCGCTGGCCGTGGCCACGGCGTCGGCCAGGCAGCGCTCGATCTCCACGATGCCCACCACGTTCTTGATCTCGGGCCAGCCCAACGGGCAGGGGTAGCCCAGGAGCCCCAGGCCCAGGATGGCCATGCGCACCCCGATGACCTGGCCAGGGCACAGATGGCCGTGGGAGCGGACGCTGGCCTCCACCAACTGGTCCACCTGGGCCAGGGGAGGGTGGGGCAGCCCGCCGGGCCAGGCCGCAACGGAGGCGGGCGCCGGTGGCTTGGCGGAGGGGTTCATTGGTTGCCGGACCGGGGCAGCAGGGTGACGCGGCCGTGGCTGTGGGCCGGACGGGCCGCGCGCCGGTGGCCGGCCACCGGCACCACCAGGGGACGGGTCATCAGGCGCGGCGTCACCGCCGCCGAGACGCCCACCAGCCCGGCCAGGGGCCAGGGACCCACCCGGCCGGCGGGCCAGAGGGTGGCCCCGCCCCAGGTAAGGGGCACCGGCCCCAGCACCTCGCGCACCAGGCGGCGCAAGGACCACACAGCCAGGGGGTGGCCCGTGGCCAGGGGATGGCTCAGGTGGGGCAGGCGCCAGGCCAGGCGGGTGACCGAGAAAGAGTTGCAGGTGATGAGGCAGACACGGCTGGCCGCCACCCGGGCCGCCTCGGCCAGGGCCTGAGCCCGGCGTTCCAGCAATTCCAGGGTGTTGAGCATGATTACCGCGTCAAAGCTGTTGTCCTCGTAAGGCAGATCGTGGGCGTCGCCCACCTCCACCTCCACCTTGGCGCCCAGGCGCTGGCCAGCCAAGCGGGCCAGCACCGGCCCGGCCTCCAGGCCTTGGCACAACAGGCCGCGTTCCCGCAAGTGCCCCAGGTGCAGGCCCAGGCCGCAGCCCACATCCAGCACCCGCCAGCCGGGGCGGCAGTCCAGGATGTGGTCCAACAGGGACAGGGAGGCGCGCAGATAACGCTGGCCGGCCGGGGTTTCCAGCCACTGCTCGTAGGCCGCCGCCTCTTGGGCTTCGAAGATCAGGTCCATGATGCCAAAGACTAGCGCTTATAACAGGTTCTGGCAAGAGGGAGCTCCCCTGGCGCGGCGGCCCGGGTTGTGCTATGGTTTTTTGGTCGATCGCACAATGTTTGGCGAGCGCCCCGCCGCCCCGGCCCCCGGGGGCCTTCGCACCCCGGCCTGCGGAGCGGGACCCGCGACCAGCGGGGGCGCCTTGCCTCGCCAAGGAGAACGTGCTCCCATGCGGCGCCGCAACCACCGCCCTCACGGGCCGGCCTATTTGGAGAACTCCTTGATTTTCGAGGAGGTGGCCCAGCACCGCAACCTTGCGTGCGGCCTCTATGGACTTTGTCTCCAGGTGGCGGTGCGCCGGCGCTGGCCCTCCTTCACCTGCCGCCCCTGCTCCTTGTGGCGCCGCTATCCCGGCCAGGAAATAAGCCTGCCCGGCCCGGCCACGGTGCTGGTCATGCCCATGCTGGGGCGCTGAGCGCCGCCCCAACCCACGGACCCAGAGACGGCAACCCAGGCCGGCGTCCCCGGACTTGGCGGCGGGCCGGCGGGCCGGTGGGCAGGCCCCCTTGACCCCGGCCGCCGGCGGGATTAAAATCGCGCAGCACAATGAATAACTGGATGGGCGCGGGCACTGGGCGGCTGGCGTTTTTTTATGGCGCCGCCAAGCCGCCGGGCTTGGCGGCCGTACAACGCAAAAGGCAGGGAGCCGAGCGCATGAAAACCAGGAGCCTCGTGACCTGCCTGGCGGCTTGGCTGTTGCTGGCCGGCTTGGCGCTGCCCAGCGCCGCCGGGGATGTCACCAACGCCAAGGACTACCCTCTGTTGCCGCGCATGCCCCGCTTCGAGATAACCCATTATGAATACAGCCACGACACGGTGGCTTTCCCCAGCGGTCCGGAGAGCAACGTCACCCTGGAGGGGCAGAAGACCTTTCTGGATTACCGGCTGGGCCAGGGCTGGCCACCTCCCGGCAGCCTGCGGATCATCCGCAACTACGGCAATGCCGTGAAGAAGCTGGGCGGCGAGGTGGTGTACGAGAAGGTGGCCGGCGAGGGCACCCGCCAGGGCGTGTACAAGCTCACCAAGGACGGCAAGGAAATCTGGGTCTGGGTGCTGCCCGTGGACCAAGGCCAGGGCTATAGCCTGACCGTGCTGGAGGTGGGCGAGATGCCCCAGGATGTCACCGCCAGCGAGATGCAGCACGCCCTGGACAAGGACGGCCGCCTGGCCCTGTACCTCAACTTCGACACCGACAAGTCGGAGCTCAAGCCCGAGGACGGGCCGGTGATCGACAAGGTGGTGGAGCTGATGAAGGGCAACCCCTCGCTGGTGCTGAGCGTGGAGGCGCACACCGACAACCAGGGCGAGGCCCAGAAGAACAAGCTTTTGTCGGAGCGGCGGGCCCAGGCGGTGGTCAAGGCCCTGGTGCGGGCCGGGGTGGCCCCGGAGCGCCTGAGCGCCAAGGGCCTGGGCCAGGAGGCGCCCC
>JAKAGJ010000570.1 GCA_021815655.1 Deltaproteobacteria bacterium
TGCCCCTTCAATGTGGGCACCGGCTACGCCATGGGTATCCGCCAGGGGGCGGAGATGACCTCCATGGAGCAGCGCTGGGTAGCCACCCGCACCAAGGACTTCTGCGGCCCGGTGGACACCATCAGCGTGGGCTACCGCTCAGCCATGATCAACGCCCGGGGCGAGAAGATACTGGATAAACACTACGCTCACCTGGGCGGGGACAAGGCCCCCCGCTACATCCGGGCCAACGCGCCCATGGACGAGTGGCTGGCCGGGCGCGGGCCCACCTTCGTCGACACCACCCACCTCTCGGATGAGGAAGCCAAGCAGCTCAAAATCGACTACCTCTGCGAGCGGCCGTCCTTCGTCCTTTTCCTGGCCAGCCGCGGGCATGACGTAACCAAAGAGCCCATCGAGATATACGGCTCCGATCCCTACATCGTGGGCGGCCACACCCAGAGCGGCTATTGGGTGGACATTGAGCGCATGACCACCATACCCGGCCTCTTCGCCGCCGGGGAGACGGCCGGCGGCAACCCCAACAAGTTCGTGGGCGGCTGCGCGGCGGAGGGCAAGCTGGCCAGCCGAGGGGTGCTGAAGTACATCGCCGGCCTGGAGCTGCCGGCCCTGGACCAGGCCCAGGTGGCCGCCGAGAAGGCCCGCGTCTTCGCTCCTCTGCTGCGCGGCCAGGGCTTTGACGGCGTCAGTCCCTTGGAGATGGAAGAGCGCATGCAACGGCTCATGGACGAGTACGCCGGCGGCACCAGCCAGTTCTACCGCACCAACGAGGAGCGCCTGGACTACGCGTTGAAGCATCTGCGCATGCTCATGAGCCAGACCAACCTGCTGCACGCCCACGACCTGCACCAGTTGATGCTGGCCCACGAGGTGATCGACCGCCTGGACGTGGCCGAGGTGCTTTGTCATCACCTCAAGCATCGCCGCGAGACCCGCTGGCCCGGCTGGCAGACCCGCTCCGACTTTCCCAAAACCGACCCCAACCTGGACTGCTTCGTGGAGACGGTGCGCGATCCCAAAACCGGCGAGGTCAAGGCCTTCACCAGGCCCTATGAGCAGGTGGTGCCCGGCGACCGCTACGCTCCCACCCTGGATGGAAAATTCTAAGACCGGGCCCGCGCGGCCCAAAAGGTTAGGAGGCTTATATGCCACCCAAGGTTGATCCCAACAAATGCGACGGCTGCCAGGCCCAGGACGAGCCCCTGTGTGAACAGGTCTGCCCTGGCAACCTCATGACCCTGGGCGATGGCGGCAAGGCCATCTGCCGCGAACTGCGTGACTGCTGGGACTGCATGTCTTGCACCAAGGTCTGCCCCAAGGGAGCCATCGAGACTCGCATACCCTATCAGTTGGGCTATCACGGAGCCTCGCTGACCCCCATGATGGGCACCAACTCCGTCACCTGGACCAGCGTTGACATCAACGGCCAGGTGGAGCGTTTCAGGGTCAAGACTCGGGGGCGCTACGGCCAATGAGCGCGCCCTTGATCGCCATCGTGGCCTGGGACCAGGGTCAAACCCTGGCCCAGGCCCTGGACCTTCCGGCCCTGCTGACCTCCCTGGGCAAGCTCAAGGACGTCAAGCTGGTCCTGGGCCCCGATTCCCTGCTCCAAGCCGTGTCCGAGCTGAATCCGGCCTTGATGGAGGGGCGGATTGACCGTCTGCTGGTCATCGGTAGCCCCAGCGACACCCAGCGCGACGGACTGGTCGCCCGCCTGTCTCCGGTCGGGCTCAATTCGTACCTGGTGGCCTGGCTGGACCTCCTTGCCGAGGGCCTGCTCGACCCGGCCCTGACCCCGCCCCAACGCAACCAGAAAGCCCTGGCGCTGGCCAAGATGCGCCTGGCCATGCTGCGCTTGTCCCTTCCCCTGGGTCCTGTCGCGGTTGACGCGGTTAAGGCCGCGCTAATCATCGGCGGCGGGGTGGCGGGCATGGAAGCGGCCAAGCGCCTGGCGGCCAACGGAGTGGAGGCCCACATCGTCGAGCGCTCCCCCAGCCTGGGTGGCCGGGTGGCCCAGCTCTCCGGCTTCTACCCCCTGGGCTGCGATCCCCTCTGCGGGCTGGTCATCACCCTGCAAGAACTACGCGCCAATGGCCGGGTCCACCTGCACATCCTTAGCGAAATTAAGGACCTGGCCGGCGCTCCCGGTGCCTTTACCGCCACCCTGCTTAAAAAACCGAGCTACGTGGATCCCGATCTGTGCAACGGCTGCGGCCAATGCGCCTCCGTCTGCCCGGTGCGGGTTTCCGCCGCCGAGTCTTGGTGGCAGGACGACCCCCCGGTCAACCCAATGGCCTTCGCCCTGGCCGACCTGCCCCCGGCCCAGGCCATAGGTCCCGCTGGACCCCTGCCCTTCCCTCCGGCCTGGCGCGTCAGGCGCGAGCTTTGCCCCCCGGGCTGCGCCGCCTGCGCCCAGGCCTGCCCAGCCCAGGCCCTGCGCCTCGATCAGGCCGAGGAAACCGTCACCATAGAGGCCGGAGCCCTCATCCTGGCCACCGGCTGGGACCCCTATCCCCTCTCGCGCTTGCAGCGCTTGGCCTACCAGCAATCGCCCAGGGTGGTGGGCAACTTGGAGTTGGAGCGCCTGCTGTCGCCGCAAGGCCAACCGGCGCTGGCCAACCTAGCCCTCCAATCCGTGGCCTTCATCCAATGCGCGGGGTCCCGCGATCAGCAACACCTGCCCTATTGCTCCGGGGTCTGCTGCTCGGCCAGCCTCAAGCAGATTCGCCGCCTCAAGCAACTCCACCCCGACCTGGCGGTCCATGTCTTTTATCAGGACATACG
>JAKAGJ010000571.1 GCA_021815655.1 Deltaproteobacteria bacterium
GTGGCGAGGCCTAACCCGTCATCCTCGGCCTCCCGCCTTTGGCGCGATAACGCCGGCCTGGTCTGATATCTAAGCGCCAATACGGCACGTTCTCGTGGGGGCGGGTTTTTTCCCCGCCCGTCCCGGCGCCACCCCTCCCGCTGCCGGTTGTCGCCGGGCACCTCCCCCTTTTCTTGACCGTCTCTTGCCTCCCCCTCCCCCCAGGAGGGGGATCGTGCCGAATCGAGGGGCTCCCCGCGCTCGCCTAGCGGGCCAGGAAGCTCAGCAGGTAGCTGGCGTCGGGCTTGTTCAGCACCAGGGTGAGGTCCTCAGGGGTGAGCCCCATGGCCAGGCCCAGGAGCTGGGGGTAGAGCACCGCCCCGGTCACGAGCTCGCGGTCGGCCAGGGGTGGGGCCTCGCTGTAGGCCCGCTCGCACTGCATCTGGGAGTAGGGACAGGCGATGCACAGCACGTCGGCACCCCCCTCGCGGCACTCGGTCATGCGCTGGCGGATGACGGCCAGGGACAGCTCGGGGTTGTGCTCCTTGATGGGCGCGCCGCAGCAGGAGAGCTTGCCGGCCCAGTCCACGGTATGGGCTCCGGTCACCTCCACCAGCTCGTCGATGATGCGCGGGGACCAGGGATGGTCGAACTGGGTGACCCGGCTGGGGCGCATGGCGTGGCAGCCGTAGAGCACCGCCACCTTGAGGTGCTCATAGGGGCGCACGATGCGCTTGGCCAGGGCCTCCAGGCCCACCTCATGGCGCAGGACGCTGAGCAGGTGCCTGGCCTGGCTCTTTTGGGGATAGGCCAGCCCCTCGGCGGCCAACTCTGCGCCCACCCGCTCGCGCTCCTCCGGCGACTGCTCCAGGGCGTACATGGCCCGCTTGAAGGCCCCGAAGCAGCACTTGCAGGGGGTGAGCAGGTCCAGGCCATGGGCCTCGGCCAGGGCCAGGTTGCGGGCGGCGGCCAGCAGGGAGGCCCGCTTGTGGAGATGGCTCATGGGATAGCCGCAGCAGTTGAACTCCAGCTCCACCAGATCCACCTCCAGTTCCTCCAGCACCCGGCGGGTGGAGGCCCCGTAGTGGGGCACGAAATAGGGGATCTTGCAGCCGGGAAAATAGGCGTAGCGCGGCATTTAAACCTCCAGGTCCGGCGGCTGGGTCGCGGCCAGGTTGCGCAGTTCAAACAGGATGTCGGCCACGCGCACCATCTGGGGGCAGGCCTCCTGGCAGAGGTAGCAGGTGAGGCAGTTCCAGACCATGCGGGCGCCCATGGCCTCCGCCTTCATGCCCAGACCCAGGGCGTGCATGATCTGGTGAGGCATCAGGTCCAGGGTCTTCATGGGGTGCTCGTACATGCGCACCACCGGGCAGGCGTTGGAGCAGGTCATGCAGCGGAAGCAGTTGTCGAAGGTGCCGGCCAGGGGCGACAGGCGCATCTGGCGCTGCACCTCCTGGGTCCCCACCCGCACCACGCCCTGTCCACGGCTGGGCCCGGCGGCCCGGCCGGCGGCATGGGCCGCGGCCTGGTATTCGGGGCCAAGCCCGGCCCGGGCCAGGTCCTCCTTCATGGCGAACCACAGGTCTTGCAGATTGATGCCCACCGGGCAGAGTTCGGTGCAGCGCAGGCAACTGGTGCAGACGTAGGAGCCCTGGCGGATCAGGGCCAGCTCGCGCGCTCCGGGCCTGGTCCCCCGGTTGCCGGCCATGCGCATCAGGCTGCCCAGCTTCTCCGAGGGCAGTATGTTCAGGTTGCCCACCGAGCGCAGGGCCACGCCCACCGAGCAGTGGGCCGAGCAGGCCCCGCAGTGCATGCAGGTGTCCAGCTCCAGGGCCCGCAGGGTGGCCTGGTTGGCCGGCGAAAGCTGGCGCCCCTGGGTGGCGGCGCGTACCATAAGCAGCAAGGGGCCGGTGAAGAGGTGCAGGAACTTGCTGAAGGGCAGGATGGCCAGGCCCAACAGGCAGGCCAGGACGTGCAGATACCACAGGCCCTGCTCCAGCCCGGCCCGGGTGAGCGCCGGGGCGGCCGGGGCCAGGGCCCGGCCCAGGCCATAGGAGACAAAGGACCACAGGGGCGCGTCATGGCAGCCGGCGCAGCTCTCCTGGTGCAGCTCGCTGCCCCGGGCCAGGGCCTGGGCGTCGCCCCGGCCCTGACTGTCGGGGAAAACCACGCCGAAGTCTCTGGCCCAGTAGGCTCGCAGCGCCCCGATGTCCGCCGGGTCGTCCAGGCTGGAATACTCGGTCACCATGGAGTCGAAGCGCTCAAAGGAGTCGATCTTCAGGGCCGAGAGCAACAGTCCCGAGAACATGATCACCGCCAACAGCACCAGGGCCAGGCGATCCACCCCCCGATTGATGGCGCGCACCCCCGCCTCGCTCCGCCTGCGCCATATGGCCAGACCCACGCCGACAATGGCCAGCAAGCCGAAGAGGTCGCGCAGGAACAGGAAGGGGTTGAGGGTGGCGTAGTACTCCTTGAAGATCAGCGGCCCCAGGGCGTGCAGGAAGAGCAGGCCCATGAAGCCCAGGTAGAGGCAGATGTGGGCCAGCCAGGCCAGGCGGCTGCGCCGCCAGGAGCGGCGCTGCAACAGCCCGTCCAGGAACAGGGCGGCGAGCATGCCGGGCAGGCGGGGGCCGATTAGCGCGCGCCCCAGGCCGGTCAGGGCGGCGGCGGCCCGCCGTCCCGGCCCCAGGCCGCGCGCCTGGTCGCCGATTTCCAGGGTGAGCCACAGCCTGACCTTGTAGGCCAGGCCCAACAAGCAGATGACCAGCGCCAGCCACGCGCCCACTTGC
>JAKAGJ010000572.1 GCA_021815655.1 Deltaproteobacteria bacterium
CGCGCGGCTGGTGAAGGCCTCCATGGCATGGGTCAGGGCGTCCATGCCCACGATGGCCGTGATGTAGGCCGGGCAGCTCACCGTCAGCACCGGATCCAGGATGGCGGTGTGGGGGTAAAGCAGGCGGCCGTTGATGCCGCCCTTGAACTTGTCGGAGCGCCGGGTGAAGACGGCGGTGAAGGTGACCTCGCTGCCGGTGCCCGCCGTGGTGGGCAGGCAGATAACCGGCTTGCCGGGGGTCTTGACCAGCTCCAGGCCCACGAAATCAGTGGCCTGGCCGGGGTTGGTCATGAGCACGCCGGCGGCCTTGGCCAAGTCCAGGGCGCTGCCGCCGCCGATGCCCACCACGGCCTGGGCCTTGAACTCCTTGCCGGCTAAAGCGGCGGCGTCGGCCTCGGCCGGCTCCGGCTCGCGGGTGAGCTTGTCATAGATATGATAGGCCACGCCGGCCTTTTTGAGGCTGTCCAGGGCCGGCTGGGCCACCCCGGCCGCCAGCACCTGGGGGTCCATCACCACCAGGGCACGCTTGGCCTCCAACAGACGCACCTCCTCGCCCAGGCTGGCGGCGCTGCCCTGGCCGAAGACGGTGCGGCGGATGCCTTCCATGCTGAAACGGGGGATCATGAGCGTATTCCTCGCTTGGGGATCGGGTTTGGCTGGGGCCTGCCCCAGGTTGACCCAATGATCGTAACACATCCGGGTCAGTTGTAAAGCTGCGGCGGTGGCGTGCCCGCCACTGGGCGTAAACGGGTCGGTTGGCGAGCTGGCGCGGGCAAAGCTTGCCGGCTCCCGGTGCGGGTTGTCGGTTCATGCCAAAGGCATGCCCTACCTAGCGCTGGCGTGCCCGCCACAGGACGTGAAGGGGTCGGGTGGCGAGATTGCGCGGGCAAAGCTTGCCGGCTCCCGTGCTGGTTGTTGGTTCATGCCAAAGGCATGCCCTACCGGGAGGTATGATTTTTCACGATTGCCCCACATGCCCTCAGCGGGAGCCGCGGGTTCTGGATCAGGCCACGGCCCCATCCGACCCCTTTAAGACCCGCGGTGGGCACCCCGCCGGCCTTGACCCGCCCGGGCCGGGATGCTAGCCTGCTGTTAACCATGGCGCATCCGTGGCAAAAGGCGCCAAGCCCCCGACCCGCCGGACAGCCGGTGAATACCACGCCCCTGGCCAGGGGCCTTGGAGGCAGTCGTGCGCGAAGATCACCACCAGGTGGAGCCCTCGCAGACCCTGATCCAGACCCTGGGAACCGGCAAGATCGCCAATCCCATCTTCAAGTCTTCCCGCCTGGTGCGCGAGGGACGCCAGCGCTTCGTGGACGAGAGCGTGCGCATGCGCGTGGACCCCTATCTGCGCCCCCAGGACCTCTCCTGCACCGAGGAGCCCAGTTTCGAGCGGGCCGGCCCCCGCGAAAAAATCTATTTCGATCCCACCAAGCTCAAGGCGGCCATCGTCACCTGCGGGGGCATGTGCCCGGGCATCAACTCGTTGGTGCGGGCTATCGTGCTGCAATTGCACTATATCTATGGTGTGCGCAACGTGGTGGGCGTGCGCTACGGCCTACAGGGCTTCATCCCCTCCTATGGCCATGACCTCATGGAGTTGAATCCCTCCACGGTGCAGAACGTGCATGGCCGCGGCGGGTCCTTCTTGGGCATGAGCCGCGGCGGCCAGTCCATAGAGGAGATCGTGGACTCCCTGGAGCGCCAGAACATCGGGTTATTGTTCATGATCGGCGGCGACGGCACTCTGCGCGCCGCCCAGTCCATCACCGAGGAAATCACCAACCGGGGCATCAAGACCGGCGTGGTGGCCATCCCCAAGACCATCGACAACGACATCAGCTTCGTGCAGATGACCTTCGGCTTCCAGACGGCGGTGGAGGCGGCCACCCGGGCCATCTTAAGCGCCCACAACGAGGCCACCGGCGCCCCCAACGGCGTGGGCCTGTTGAAGCTCATGGGGCGCTACAGCGGCTTCGTGGCCGCCCACGCCACCCTGGCGCTCACCGAGATCAACTTCTGCCTCATCCCCGAGGTGGAGTGGGACCTGGAAGGACCCCTGGGGCTCCTGAACCGCCTGGAGGAGCGCATCAAGGACCGGGGGCACGCCGTGATCGTGGTGGCCGAGGGCTCGGGGCAGAAGCTGTTCGAGGGCAAGGAGTTGGGCCAGGACGCCAGCGGCAACATCAAGCTGGGCGATATCGGCACCTTCCTCAAGGACCGCATCAACGCCTACTTCACCGAGCGCGGCTGGGAGCTGAATCTCAAGTACATCGATCCCTCGTACATGATCCGCTCGGTGCCGGCCACGCCCAACGACCGCGTCTATACCGGCTTTTTGGCCCATCACGCCGTGCACGCCGGCCTGGCCGGCAAGACCGGCATGCTGGTGTCGCTGTGGAACGACCACTTCGTGCACGTGCCCATCAAGCTGGCGGTGAGCCACCGCAGCTACGTGGACCCCGACGGCGGGTTGTGGCGGGCGGTGCGCGAGGCCACGGGCCAGCCCGACCTGCTCAACGAGGTGTAGGCCCGCGGGCCGGGGCCATGGCGCTGATCTTCCGGCTGGCCGACCTGGTGGCCGCCACCCTGCCCCAGGGCCAGGGCTGGGTGGGGTTGGTGGGGGTGGAGCCTGGGGGCCGGGCCTACCACGTGCTGGCCCCGGTGGACCTGGAACTGGCCCAGGGGCTGGGGCCCGCCGCCTTGGCCGGCCAGGCCCAGGCCCTGGGCGGGCGTCCGGGCTGGCATTACCGCCTGTGCCGG
>JAKAGJ010000573.1 GCA_021815655.1 Deltaproteobacteria bacterium
CTGTGGGTCAGCGCCATCGCCTCGGCCTTTATCGACAACATCCCCTTCACCGCCACCATGCTGCCCATCGTGGCCTACCTGACCGAGGCCATCCCCGGCGCCCAGTCGGGGGTGCTGTGGTGGGCCTTAAGCCTGGGGGCCTGCCTGGGCGGCAACGGCACCATGATCGGTGCGTCGGCCAACGTGGTCACCGCCGGCCTGGCCGAGAAGGCCGGCTATCCCATCAGCTTCATGGACTACATGAAGGCCGCCTGGTGGCCCATGATAATCACCGTGGCCATGTGCAACGTCTGGCTCCTGGTGGTGGAGAAATAGCAGGTCCCAGCCCCCGCGCCGACGCCCTTGGCTGGGTACGCCTACCAGCCCTTGACAGATTCGGCGCATGGGGATATCTTGCGTACAAGACATTATCGGAGTCGGCATGGAATCCTACGAGGACTGCATCATCTTCCTGTTGGCCAAGGCCTATCAGCGGGCCCATGCCATACACAAGGAACAACTCAGGCCCTATGGCCTGACGGCGGTGCAGCACCTCATCCTGGGGGCCTTGTCCATGGAGGATGGCCAGAGCGCCGGCGAGATCGGCCAAAAGCTGGTGCTGGACAGCGCCACCCTCTCGGGCACCCTGGACCGCATGGCCGACAGCGGCTGGATAAGCAAGGAAACCGACCCCAGCGATCGGCGGGTGGTACGTATCAGCCTGACGCCCAAGGCCAAGGAACTTGCCAATCAGCTGCATGCGGTGCGGGTGGGCAGCAACCAGGAATTCTTGAAGCACCTGAGCATGGAGGAAAAAGTCCTGCTCAAACGCCTGCTCAAGGACCTGCGCTAAATTTTTTTAAGCATTTAGTTAGTACGCAAGATTTACCCACGGGAAAGGAGACCGCCATGGAACACGACGTGTACAAGAGACTGGCCCTGCATCTGGACAGCCTGCCGTCGGGCTTTCCCGCCACCGAGGAGGGGGTGGAGCTGCGTATTCTGCGCCATCTGTTCACGCCGGAGCAGGCCGAGCTGGCCGTGCACCTGCGCCTGAAGCTGGAAAAAGCCGAGGACATCGCCCAACGCGCCGGCCTGACCGTGGAGGAAGTGGCCCCGCGCCTGGTCGAGATGGCCCGCCGGGGATTGATCTTCAGCATCGAGGCTCCCCAGCGGCCGCCGGTGTACATGGCCGCCCAGTTCATTATTGGCATCTGGGAATACAACCTCAACAACCTGACGCCTGAGTTCAACCGCGACATGGAGGCTTACATGCCCCATCTGTCCCGGACGGCCTTCGGGGTGCTGCCCCAGTTGCGCACCATCCCCGTGGGCAAGAGCCTGGCCGCGGCGCCCGAGGTCTTGGCCTATGAATCGGTGGAGAACCTGATCCGGGGGCAGGAGAAAATTCTGGTGGCCCCCTGCATCTGCCGCAAGGAGCATCAGATGAAGGGCGGAGGCTGTGGCAAGCTGTTGGAGGCCTGCCTGGTCTTCGGCTGGGGGGCGGACTTCTACCAGCGCAACGGCCTGGGGCGCGTCATCAGCCAGGACGAGGCCCTGGCCATCGTGGCCAAGGCCGAGGAGGAAGGCCTGGTGGCCCAGCCCAGCAACGCCCAGGAGATCGTCAACATCTGCCTGTGCTGCGGCGATTGCTGCCATGCCCTGGCAAATCTCAAGAGCCATCCCGCCCCGGCGCGCGTGGTGGTCTCGCCCTTCCTGGCCCGCCTGGACAGCGAGGCCTGCATCGGCTGCGAGGTCTGCGTGGACCGCTGCCAGATGGAGGCCCTGACCATGGACGGCGACAAGGCCGTGCTCAACGCCGAGCGCTGCATCGGCTGCGGCCTGTGCGTGAGCACCTGCGCCGGCGAGGCCTTGAGCCTGGAGCGCAAGCCCGAGCAGCCCCAGGTGCCCCGCAACATGATCGAGGCCATGACCATCCGCGCCCAGACCCGCCAGGGCCTGGCTGAAAAGTTGGCACGGCACCAGAAGCTGTAGACCAAAGGCCCCGCCCGGCGGGGCCCAAATTTTGGGGAGGGCAGAACCATGGCCGACTGGCGTCAGACCGGTTGCGTGCTTTGCGCCCAGAACTGCGGGCTAAAGGTACTGGTCGAGAATAACCGCATAGTGAAATCCCGTCCCGACCCCGACAACCCCCGCAGCCAGGGCTACGCCTGCCGCAAGGGGCTCAACGTGGCCTTTCACCAGCACCACGCCCAACGCCTGACCCAGCCCCTGAAACGCACCGCCCAGGGCTTTGAGCCCATCTCCTGGGAACAGGCCATCGACGAGATCGCCGGCAAGCTCAAGGCCATCGTGAGCGAGCACGGCCCCCGCGCCCTGGCCTACATGGGCGGCGGCGGCCAGGGCTGCCACCTGGAGGCGGCCTTCGGGGTGCGGCTGTTGCGCGCCCTGGGCTCGCGCTATCACTACAACGCCCTGGGCCAGGAGCTGACCGGCCACTTCTGGGCCGGTGGACGCTTCCTGGGACGGCAGTACCTGGGCGCCATCCCCGACGAGCACAACTGTGAGCTGCTCTTAGGCTGGGGCTGGAACGGCTTGATGAGCCACCAGATGCCCCAGGCCCGCCGGGTGCTGCACCAGATCGCCCGCGACCCCAAGCGCCTGCTGGTGGTCATAGATCCCCGCCGCTCGGAGACCGCTCGCCTGGCCGACCTGCACCTGGCCCCGCGGCCGGGCAGCGACGCGCTGTTGCTCAAGGCCATGATCGCCATGATCCTGCGCGAAGGCTGGCAGGACCAGGATTATCTGGATAGGCACGT
>JAKAGJ010000574.1 GCA_021815655.1 Deltaproteobacteria bacterium
TGCGCCAGGTGCAGAGGCAGACCAGGGTCTTCGAGGTGCCCAAGTCGGGTCTGGCCGCGGGCGTGACCGTCAACAAGCAGGGCGAAATGGTCTTTGGCGGCCTGCCGCCTCTGTCCTCCATCGTGACCGTGCTGCCCGCCTCGGCCAGCGGGGCCTTTTACCTGACTGGCGGCGGGCTGCGGGCCAAGGTGGCCTCCCTGCCGGCCCCCGGGGATATCATGGTGCAGGCCCAGCAGACCGACGGGCTGTTCAGCATGGTGCGGGTGCGCACCTCCCACGGCTCGGTGGTGGTGGACGGGGTGGATTACGCCAGCAATCTCAGCTCCTGCCAGGCCAACTCCATCCTGGGCAACTTCGGCCTTATCACCAACCCGCCGCCTTCCATCCCCGCCTTTGGCAACGTGCCCGACCAGCACGTGGGCTTCAATCAATTCTTCTCGCTCAGCCTGGCCGGCTTCGCAAGTGGCGGCGGCATCGGCCAATACGAACTGATCGGCGAACTGCCCCCGGGCTTGGGCTTCAACACCACCACCGGCGAGATTTCCGGGCGTCCCACCCGGGGCGGCTCCTACCCCCTGGCCGTGCGGGCCCTCAACGGTTGCGGCTGGTCCAACTATGCCCCCTTCAGCATCTTCGTGGAATCCGAGCCAAGCCCTCCGCCGCCCTCCGGCGGAAATTAATTGTACCGGCGGCCCCGCCGCCGGGCTTGGCCCGGCCTGACCGGGGCTTACTAACGCGGCCCCGGCAGGGCCGGCCTGGTCTGGGACGCCCGGACCGCCGGCCCCTGCCCGGGGGCCGAGCCGCCATGGTCGCCCCTTCCCGTCACCAGGCCCGACAAATCCTTGACCAGGCCTTGCAGACTGGCCGCCTCGGAACTGAGCTGCACCGAGGTGGCCGCCGTTTCCTGGGCGCTGGCGGCGTTGTTCTGGGTGGCCTTGTCCATGTCGTTGGCCGCGCGCGTGATCTGCTCGATGCCCTGGGCCTGCTCGGCGCTGGCCGTGGCGATCTGCCCCACCAGGCCGCCCACCCGCATGGTGCTGTCGGCCACCTCATTGAAGGCCTGATGGGCGCGCTCCACCAGACGGGAGCCGTCGCCGACCTTGGAGATGGTCTCCTGGATCAGGCCGGCCGTGCTCTTGGCGGCCTCGGCGGCCCGGCCAGCCAGGTTGCGCACCTCGTCGGCGACCACCGCGAAGCCGGCCCCGGCCTCGCCGGCGCGAGCGGCCTCCACGGCGGCGTTTAGGGCCAAGAGGTTGGTCTGGAAGGCGATCTCGTCGATGGTCTTGACGATCTTGCCGGTCTGCTCGCTGGCCTGACTGATGTGCCCCATGGACTGGTCCAACTGGCTCATGGCCTGGTTGGCCAGGCCTATCAGCTCCTTGGCCTCCTGCATCAGGCTGTCGGCCTGGGCGGCGTTCTGGGCGTTGGTGCGGGTCATGGCCGCCGTCTGTTCCAGGGAGGACGAGGTCTGCTCCAAGGCCGCCGCCTGGTCCCCGGCCTGTTCCGCCAGGCGGTGGCTGCTCTCCTGTAGACCGTCGGCCGCCTGGGCCACGCTACGGGCTGATTGGGCCATGCGGCTGGAAAGGCTGGTCAGGGAACGGGAGACCGCCCGGGCGGTGAGGATGGCAACCAGGGCCAGGACCAGGACCAGGGCGCCAGCCAGGCCCATGGTGATCCACAGGTCGCCGCGGGCCTTGACCAGCAGGGGCTGCAAGTCCTCGAAAAGCAGCACCACCGCCCGGACCTGGCCGGAGAAGTCACGCAGAGGGTCCATGAGGGCCAGGGTCGCGCCCTGGGCCAGGCTCAGCTCCCGCACCTGGTCCTGGCCGCTTTGCATGGCCGCTTGCAGGCCGGGCAGCAGCTCCGGGGGCAGGGTCAGGGGGCTGCTCTTGGCCCACAGGCCGAAGCCGCCCTTGCCGTCGGGCGCGGCGATGTACACCTCGTAGCCCTCGCGGGCCTTGATCTCCTGGGCGAAGGAGTCTTGCAGGTCGCCGCCAAACTCCACCGAGCCTACGTGCCGCCCCTGGTAACTCACCGGCACCACGCCCCGGATGCCGGCCCCGGCCACTCCCACCTCCAGCCCCGAAACCGCCTGGTGCCCTTGATTGACCGCCAGCACGGTGGCGCGGAAGGAAGAGAGATCATCGCCGAACTTCTTGGGTAGATGATCGCGGAAAAAGGAGGTGGCCGGGGGCAGATGGAACTGCATCTGGGCCATGCCCAGTTTTTGGCTGCTGGCCTGGTAGGCCTCCAACGTCAGGGCCTCTATGGCCGCACGGTCCTTCTCGGCCAAGGCCTTTTGGATTTGGGGCATGGCGGCCACGTAGGAGGCCATGGCCGCCGCCTCCGCGCCCTTGGTGCTGAGGGTGTTCTGCACCGACTTGGCCCGCAGGAACAGGCGTTCCCTTGCCGACTTGGTGATGGCGCTCACGTCGCTGTGGTAGATATACCAGCAACCCACGCCCGCCAAGGCCAGCACCGAAACCAACAACGGCAGCACGATGCGCATTTGCAGGGACAACGCCTTAACTCTGCCCATTATTCCACAGCTCCCCTATTTATTATTCTGAAGGCTCCCCTATTGCGGGCCAGCCAGGAACTCTCGGCCCAGGCCAAAACCACGCCGAGCCCTGAAATTCAGGACTATATTGCAAGTTAAGTGCCGAGCTGTCCACTAGGAATTTCCCAGGACAACTGGTTGCGGACACTAATCATTGCTGATGAAGTCCCCATGGCGGCTGGCTCGGGGCGCGGGGTGG
>JAKAGJ010000575.1 GCA_021815655.1 Deltaproteobacteria bacterium
GAAGGCCAGGGAGGGCTCCTGGCCGGGGGCCAGGTCCAGCCACAGCCGGCCCCGCTCAAGGTCGGCGGCGTCGCGCACCAGCACCTCCAGGCGCCCCGCCTCCTGGTTGCCGGGCTCCAAGCCGCCCCCGGCGTAGCGCCCGGGCCAGGCCTGGCAAAAAAACCAGTCCGGTCCCGGCGCTTGGCCCAGGCGGGCGCCCAGGCGGGCGGCCAGGTCGTCGGCCACGGCCTGGAAGGCCGCCGAGGCCTGCACCGGGCCCCGGCCATCCCAGCCCTGTTGCAGGGCCTTGGCCCGGCGGGCGGCGAAGTCAGACAGGCTCAAGCCCAGGTGCTCCCAGGCCAAGAGCTTTTGCAGCACATGGCGCTGGGGCGAGGTCAGCTCCTGGTCGGTATCCACGGAGCGGCCTTGCAGGGTCAGGTAGATCACGCCTGGCCGGCCTTGACCGGCGGCAGGTGCAGGCATTGGCCCAGGGCCGCCTCGGCGGCCTCGCGCAGCCCCTCGCTCAAAGTGGGGTGGGCGTGGATGGTGTGCGCCAAATCCGCCACCGTGGCCCCCAGCCTGAGCGCCAGGGCGCACTCGTGGATCAGGTCGGCGGCATGGGGACCGATGAGGTGCGCGCCCAAGAGCCGCAGCGACTCCGGCTCGTAGACCAGCTTGCACTGCCCGGCGATCTCGCCCATGGCCTGGCTCTTGCCCAAAAGCCGGAAAGGAAAGACGGCGCTACGGGCCTCCCGCCCCTGGGCTAGCGCCTGCTCCGGCGACAGCCCCACCCAGGCCACCTCGGGCATGGTGAAGACCGCCGCCGGCACCACGCTGTAATCCACCACCTCTGACCCGCCCAAGGCGTTGGCCGCCGCCACCAGGGCCTCGGCGCCGGCCATGTGGGCCAGCATGGGCCGGCCCGGTCCCAAGAGGTCGCCCAAGGCGTAAACCCCCGGAGCCGTGGTTTGCAGGTGCTCATCCACCACCACGCCGCCGCGCGGGTCCAGGGCCACGCCGGCCTCGGCCAGGCCCAGGCCGCCGCTGTTCAAGGCCCGCCCCACCGAGATCAGCACCCGTTCCACCCTAAGCTCCAGGGGCGGGCCGGCCGGCGCCGTCTTCAGCAGGGGCGAGTGCCCCAGGGTGAGCCGCAGACCCTGGCCGTCTCTCTCCAGGGCGCTGACCACGCGGCCGGCGTGCACGGCGATGCGCTGCTTTTTCAGCTCGCGCAACAGGAGCTTGCTCACCTCGGCCTCCAGGGAGGGCAGGGGCAAGAGCCGGTCCAGGGCCTCGACCATGGTCACCCGGCTGCCCAGGGCGGCCAGGATGCCGGCCAGCTCGCAGCCCACCACGCCGCCGCCCACGATGCAGATGGACTCAGGTATTTCCTTAAGGCGTAGGATATCGTCGGAATTGAGGATGTATTGGCCGTCGCGCCCAAGCCCCGGCAGGTCGGCCGGCCGCGAGCCCGTGGCCAAGATGATCCGGTCGCAGGCCAACTCCTCGCCGCCGCCGGCGTTGAGCTCCACGCCCACCAGACCCGGCCCCAGCAGGCGCCCCCGGCCCTTGAGCAGGCGGATGCCGTGGGCCTCAAAAAGCCGCTCCAGGCCTTGGGCCTGCAACCCCACCACCTGGTCCTTGCGGGCCATGATGGCCTGGAGATCGGGGCTCAAGCTGCCTTGCAGATTGATGCCGAACTCCCCCAGGCGGCGGGCGCCCAGCAGGGCCAGGGCCGAGGCTTGCAGCGCCTTGGTGGGGATGCAGCCCCAGTGCAGGCAGGTGCCGCCCACGCCGGAGGCTTCCACCAGGCTGACTTGAGCGCCCAACTGGGCGGCGCGCACCGCCGCCTGGTAGCCGCCGGGGCCGGCGCCGATCACGGTGAGGTGCAATGGCACGTCCAGTTCCTAGTCCAGGCGGATGATCTTGACTTTTTTGCCCACCCAGGTGGGAGGCAGGTAGATGCGGCCCGAGTTGCCGCTCTGCTTGACCTGCTTGCCCAGCACCTCCACGCCCATCACCTCGAACTTGACCGAGCCGCGGCGCTCCTCATTGGGTGGCAAATGTTCTTCTTCTGGCAAGCCTCGCTCCTAGTCTCAGCCGATGGACCCCTGCCGGGCCGGCCACAGGGCGTGACAGGGCACGATGAGGTCGATTTCGCCAACGGCCAGCATCTGCTTGACCTGGTTGGCGCTGTCCCAGGCCTGTAGGGCGTCGGTGTGCACCCCCGGGCAGACCGCCGGCCCCGCGGCGGGAAAGTTGCCCTCGTTGCAGCAAAAGCCGGTGATGAGCACCCGCCCGGCGCCCTTGGTGTCCACCACCACCGACTGGCCACCGGGGCTGTGGCCGGGGGTGGGCAGCACGCGCACCCCGGGGGCCAATTCGGCGCCGCCCCGCAGGCCTATCACATTGCAGCCATCAAGATACTCGGAATCGTAGCGATGGTCCAGGGGGTGAGGCGCATTCATGAAATCAATTTCCGCCTGCTGGGCATAAATCTTGGCGCCCGCGCATAGGCGGTCGTTCTCGCAGTGGTCATTGTGCAGGTGGGTGTGGATGATGATCTCCACGTCCTCGGGCTTATATCCCAGGCGGGCCAGGCCATCCTCGAAATACTCGGCCTTGACCCCCAGCTTTTCTTCCAGGCCCTCGGGGATGACGAAATCCTCCAGGCCGGAGTCTATGATTATGACCTGCTCGCCGCCGGTCAGCACCCATACGTAGACCGGGATGTGGATGGCCTTGCCGTAGCCGCGCAGGTAGGTCATGATGCCCTGGTC
>JAKAGJ010000576.1 GCA_021815655.1 Deltaproteobacteria bacterium
CATGGAGACGGCCTGGCTGATGGCCTTTGCCAGGGCCGTGGGGATGCACTCGAAGACGATCATGTCCGCGCCGGCGGCGGCCAGGTCCTTGGCCGCGTCGATGAGCTTCTGGGCGCCGGAGAGGTCCTTGCCCTGCACCTTGTAGCCGCCCAGCTTGGTGACGCTCTGGGGCGTGAGCCCGATGTGGGCGCAGACGGGTATGCCGGCCTCGGTGATGGCCTTGACCGTGGGGGCCATCTCGCTGCCGCCCTCCAGCTTGACCATGTCGCAGCCGCCCTCCTTGAGGAAGCGCCCGGCGTTGGTGATGGCCTGCTCGCGGCTGACCTGATAGCTCAGGAAGGGCATGTCTCCGATCAACAAGGCGTTCTTGACTCCCCGTCGCACGGCCTTGATATGATGCAGCATCTCCTCCATGGTCACCGGCACCGTGGAGTCCAGGCCCATGACCACGTTGCCCAGGCTGTCGCCCACCAGCACCGTGTCGATGCCGGCCTGCTCGGCCAACACCGCCGTGGGGTAGTCGTAGGCCGTGACCATGCTGATCTTGTTCCCGTCTTTCTTCATCTGGTAGAGGTCGGGAATGGTTACCTTTTTGCGCTCCATGTGATCCTCTCCCGCGGCCCGTTGGCCGCAAAAAAATAATTCGGCGCCTTTTTGACCGCGCAAACCGGTAGGAATACCTATTCCCCAACCCGGCAGCGCCGTCTCGGTCCCCCGGTGGGGGATCCAAGCGGCCATTGCGCTAGGCAAAGGCGCCGATGATTCAATGTCACAAGTATCCGACCCCGCCCCTTCTGTCAAGGCCGGGCCGGCGCCCAAGCCAACTCCCAGCCCCTTGTGCAGAAAAGCGTTGACAGTACCCCGCCTGTGTGCTGTTTTGGGAAGCGCTGAGCCCGGCCGGGTTCAGACGGGATTCCACAGCAGAAGACCAATGATTGCCCCCGCCAGGCGGCGTGGGCCCAGGCATGGTTATCAGGAAAGGAGACGGGCATGGCGGCTGAGATGATAAAGGGTTTGCCCATTGCCAAGGCCATCCGCGAGGAGATCGTAAAAAAGGTCGAGGCGCTGAAAACCAAGGGCGTGCAGCCTAAGCTGGCGGTGCTGTTGGTGGGCGATGACGAGGCCTCGGTGGTCTACGCCCAGTCCAAGGAGAAGGTGGGCGCCAACCTGGGCATCGCGGTGGAGTTGAAGGTGATGGCCGCCGACACCAGCCAAGAGACGGTGATGAACCAGATCAAGGGCTGGAACGACGACCCGGGCGTGCACGGCATCCTGGTTGAACTGCCCCTGCCCAAGCATCTGAGCAAGGAAGCCGTCATGGAGGCCATCGACCCCAAGAAGGACGTGGACGGCGTGCACCCCGTCAACCGCGGCTACCTCTTGGGCGGCCAGGAGCACCTGGCCCTGGTGCCCGCCACTCCCCTGTCCTGCATCGCCCTGATGGAGCGCGCGGGCATCAGCCTCAAGGGCAAGAAGGTCACCCTGGTGGGCCGTGGTGACACCGTGGGGCGCCCCCTGGCCAGCTTGCTTATCAAGCGCGACGCCACCATCACCGTCTGCCACACCAAGACCGTGGACCTGCCCGGCGAGTGCAAGCGCGGCGAGATCGTGGTGGCCGCCGCCGGTTTCGCCGGCCTGGTGACCAAGGACATGATCGCCCCCGGCACCGTGGTCATCGACGCGGGCATCAACCCCACCCCCGACGGCAAGGGCATCTGCGGCGACGTCACCGCCGACGTGGAGGAAGTGGCCAAGGCCATGACCCCCGTGCCCGGCGGCGTGGGCAGCCTGACCACCACCATCATCATGGAAAACGTGCTCAAGGCCATCAAGCTCCAGGGCCTGGCCTAGCCGCGAGCCGCGGCTGGCATAAACGGGTCGGTTGGCGCTTTGGCCTCGGCCAGGGCTAGCGGCTCCCGTTGAAGGGCACCGAGCGACGCGAGACAGGGGCGGCGCGCCCCAAACCGCAGACCCAAAGGAGTCAACGATGACTGAAGATAAGATCTACGGCATGACCCTGAACGACTTCATCGCCGTGGCCGCCAGCAACAGCCACACCCCCGGCGGCGGCAACGTCTCCGCCGTGGTGGCCACGCTCGCCGCCTCCATGGTGGCCATGGTGGGCAACCTCACGGTCAGCAACAAGAAGTACGCCGACTTTCACGCCCAGGCCCAGGTACAGGTCGACAAGCTAATGGGCATCATCGCCAAGCTGAAAGACCTGACCAACAAGGACATCGCCGCCTTCGACCACTACATGGGCTGCTTCAAGCTGCCCAAGGAGACCGACGAGCAGAAGAAGGCCCGCGCCGCCGCCCTGGAGGACGCCGCCAAGAAGGCCACCCTGGTGCCCTTGGAGATCTGCGAGTGCTGCCTGGCCATCATCGCCGAGGCCGAGGAGCTAAGTAAGTACGGCAACAAGATGGCCATCAGCGACGTGGGCGTGGGCGCCATGGTGGGCGAGGCGGCCCTCAAGGCCTGCATGCTCAGCGTGGACATAAACCTGCCCGGCATCAAGGACCAGGAGTTCGTGGCCAAGGTCAAGGGCCAGCGCGAGCACCTCTTTGTCCTGGCCGAGGAGCTGAAGCTTCTGGCCATGGCCCGGGTCAAGGAGAAGATGGCTTAATTCCCTGCGCGGGAAGCCATCCATGGCCCGCATGGCCAGGCGCGCGTAATCCAGAAGGTCAGGCGGGGGCGCTCCGGCGTCCCCGCTTTATTTTTTAACGCCGCCCCCCTTCCGGGGGACG
>JAKAGJ010000577.1 GCA_021815655.1 Deltaproteobacteria bacterium
TCAAGAGGCCGTGCAGATCGGATTTGGCATCCTGACAGGCATCATAGAGGGGGCATTGCAGGCAGGCCAGACCGGCCAGTTCCTCGTCCACGCTGACCAGGCGGGCCTCGGCCTCCTGGCGCTCGCCTTCGCCCAGGCTGTCCAGTTCGGGCGCGGCCAGGGGGCGAGGCTTTTCCGGCAATTGATCCAGCACCGCCTGGGCCAGCACCCGGCCGCCTCCGGCGTGGGGTAGGTCCAGCACTTCGCTGAAGACGCCGGCCACCTCGTCCAGGGGCACGAAATCCAGGCGGGGCCGGCCCTTTTGCAGGCGGCGGTCGGGGATGAGGCTCACGCCCAGCACCCCGGCCTGATCGCCCTCGCCCTCGCGGCGGAGCACCGCGGCCAGGGAACCGAACATGTCCATGAACACCCGGCCGCGTATAAGGGCCGCCCACAGGCCCCGGCGCTCGCTGATGGCCTGCATCTCCTGCTGCAAGCGCCGGCGCAGGTTCTCCAACTGGCGGCGGCGCTTGCGCCGGATGACCGCCTCCTCGGGTCCGGGGCAGGCCGAGCCCACCAGTTGGTGTCCCAGGGCCTTCAAAAGCTGCTGGGGTCCGGCCTGGGTGCGCTTGCCGTCGGCCTTTTCCAGGCGTTGGAAGGTGGCCAGGCTGTAGCCCAAAAGCTGCTTGACCTCGGCGGGGCGCTGGGACAATAGCAGGTTGAGGACCATGGAGAAGTTGATGGACAACTGGCTCTGTATGGGCTCCGGGCTGGAGGAGAGCAGGCTGGCCACCAGGGGCACGTTCTGGTAGGGGCCGGGCACCACCAGGGCGAAGCCGATCTTGTCCATGCCCCGGCGGCCGGCGCGTCCGGTCATCTGCAACAGGTCGGTGGCCGAAAGGTCCACGAAGTCGCGGCCATTGAAGCGGTCGGATTGGGTGATGACCACGGTGCGGGCCGGGAAATTGACCCCAGCGGCCACCGTGGAGGTGCTGAAGATGGCTTTCAAGAGGCCATGCTGCATCAGGCGCTCCACCAGGAGCTTCCACAGGGGCAGGTGGCCGGCGTGGTGGGCGGCCACGTGCAAGGTGCGCAGGGCCTGGAGCTGGGGGTGACTTTGCAGGAAAGGATAGCGCGCTAAAAAATCATCCACCAGGGCCGTCAGCTCGCGGCGCTGCTGGCTGCGCACCTTGAGGCGGGCGCCGGCGGTGTAGCCCAGGGCCGCGTCGCAGTCGGCGCGGGATTTCAGGAAGAAGATGGCCGGCAGCAGGTCGGCCTTTTCCAGGGCCATGAGTATCTGGCCAAAGGGCGGCTGATGCACCACCGGCCGCCGGGTGCGGCTGTCCTGCTCCAAAAAGTGCCGCACCTTGGGATACAGCCCCCCGCGGCTGGCGGCCAGGGGCAGCAGTTCGCCGTCAGGCGACAAAAAGAGGGGATACAGGGGCACGGGGCGCTGGTCGCTGTAGATGGTGGCGCACTGCTCGTCGCGTACGAAGTGCAGCCAGCGCGCGATCTGGTCGGCATTTTCCACCGTGGCCGAGAGCAGCAGGAGGCGTACCCGGGGCGGCAGGTAGATGATGACCTCCTCCCAGACCACCCCGCGCTCGGGATCGCCCAGGAAGTGGGCCTCGTCCAGCACCACCAGGCCCGCCGGCAGGTCCTCGCCGCGGTACATGGCGTCGTAGAGCTGGTTGCGCAGTATCTCGGTGGTGCCCACGATCAGGTCGGCCTGGGGGTTCTCCTTGCGGTCGCCGGTGAGGATGCCCACCCGCTGGGCGCCGAATATCTCGCCGAACTCGGCGTACTTGGAGTTGGAGAGCGCTTTCAAGGGGCTGGCGTACCAGGCCCTCTGCCCGGCGGCCAGGGCCTGGGCGATGGCCTGCTGGGCGATCCAGGTCTTGCCCGAGCCCGTGGGGGCGCTGACCACCACGTCCATGGCCGCCAGGGTCCGCACGGCCTCGGCCTGGAAGGGATCGGGCACAAAGGGCGCGGCCTCGGGCACGCCGATGGCCGAGAGCACCGGCAGGAGCCTCCGGTTGATGCGCGGCTCGAACCTGGCGGAAGTCTCCTCCTTGGGAGGACGCTGGCGCCGGGCCACCGGCGGTGGCGGGTTGGTCTTGCGGGTGCGGCGCGAACGGCCCAGGGGGGTCAAACGGTGTCTCCTGACTCAGCGGCGGGCGAAGCGCAGGCTGCTCAGCCCTTGCTCGTCCAGTCCGAAGTTTTGCTGCAAATAGTCCAGGTCCAGGGGCAGCAGCAGCCAGCCCAGGGTGCGCTCCTGGTCCTTTACCTCCAAGGCCAGTTCCACCGAGCGCAGGCCGCCGGGATGGCGGGGGCCGGTGCGGTAGAGCACCACCATCTTGTGCAGCGAGTCCGCCGGGCCTTGAAAGGGCAGGTTGGCATAGGTGCTGCCCACGGCGGGCGCGGGCCGGTCCTCGGGCAGGCGGGAATAGGCCGCCAGGACCTTCTTGTCGCTATCCAACAGTATCACGCCGGTATAGGGTCCCTGCCCTCCGTCCTGGGCCTCCAGGAATTTCTTGATGCGCGGCAGGGCCTCCGGGGCGCTTTCCGGCGTAAAGTCGTTTTTAAGCAACGTGGATAATAACAGGTAATCCTTGGCTAGTTGGCTATGAAAAAGCTGGCTCTCGTGTCCGGCCTGGGGCGCGGATGACCAGACCTGGGGCAGCAGCCAGTGGCCGCCCAGCCCCAGGCAGGCCAGGAGGGCCAGCGCCGGCAGCAGCCAGCGGTTGAGACGACGCAGGCGCTCAAG
>JAKAGJ010000578.1 GCA_021815655.1 Deltaproteobacteria bacterium
GGAAGATGTCGCAGGCGATGCTGAAAAGATGAGCGGTCGTGTTGTTGTAGATCGCCATGTCGGCGGAGGCGAAGTTGTACTTGGTGTTGAACCAGTTGAAGACCCCGCCGCTGATGAAGCTGTAGCAGCCCACGCCGATGCCGTAGCCCGGCTTTTTCTGTTGGCGCTTGGCGTCCCAGCCGCTCATCTGGCGCACCTTGACCAGGGATTCCTTGAAGCCGCAGGAGCTGATGGTGGCCACCTCGGGAATCTCGTCGCCGGTCTCCATGGCGTTCATCAGCCGCAGGTCGATGGGGTCGATGCCCAGGTCGTGGGCGGCCATGTTCATCTGGGTCTCGGCCGCGAACAGGGCCTGGGGCGCGCCGAAGCCGCGCATGGCCCCGGCCGGGGGCTTGTTGGTGTAGACGTGGCGCCCCAGGTAGCGGTAGGCCGGGTAGCGGTAGAGCATGGCCCCGAAGTTGCCGCACAGGAAGGTGGCCGTGGGACCCATGGAGTTGTAGGCCCCGCCGTCCAGGAGCACGTCGAAGTCCTTGGCCAAGAGCAGGCCGTCCTTGCTGAAGCCCACCTTGGAGCGGATGGTCATGCCGTGGCGGCGGCGGCCGAAGGCCAGCTCGTCGGCGCGGCTCAAGGTGAACTTAACCGGCCGGCCGGTGCGCAGGGCCATGAAGGCGGCGCAGAACTCCCACTTGCGCAGCTCCATCTTGCCGCCGAAGCCGCCGCCCACGTTGAGCTTGATGACGCGCACGAAGTTCTCGGGCAGGCCCAGGGTGCTGGCCAGCAGGCATTGCACGATGTAGGGCACCTGGGTGCTGGTCCACAGGGTCACGCGGCCGCCCTCGTCGGGGGCGGCCACGCTGGCGCAGGGCTCCAGGTAGGCATGGCTCACGGCGTGCACCCGGAAGGTGTCCTCGCGCACGTAGTCGGCCTTGGCGAAGCCGGCCTCCAGGTCGCCGTACTTGATCTTGCGCACCAGGCTTATGTTGCCCTGGCTCTCGGCGTGGATCAGGCCGGCCTCCTGGGCGGTGGCCTCCTCCACGCTGTAGAAGGCCGGCAGCTCCTCGTACTCCACCTCGATCAGGGCGATGGCCTTCTCGGCGGTCTCGCGGTCCAGGGCGGCCACCGCCGCCACCTCGTCGCCGATGAAGCGCACCTTGTCCACCGCCAAGGGCAGCTCGTCCTGGCTGTCGGGCACCAGGCGCCAGTTGCCGAACTTGACCTGGGGGGTGTCGGCGCCGGTGATGACGTCCTTGACCCCGGCCAGGGCCTTGGCCTTGCTCACGTCGATGCGCTTGATGCGGGCGTGGGGCACCGGCGAGCGCAGGATGGCGCCGTAGAGCATGCCCGGCAGCATCAGGTCGTCGGTGTAGATGGCCTGGCCGGTGACCTTTTGGCGGGCGTCCGGGCGGGGTAGGCTGGCCCCGATGATGGCCGGGTTTTTCACTGGGCACCCCCTTGGGCTTGGTTCAGGCATTGCTCCAGGACGCGACCGGCCAGCACCTGCACCATGGCCCGGCGGTAGTTGGCGCTCGCGCGCACGTCGTCGATGGGCCGGGCGGCGCGCACGCAGGCGGCGGCGGCCCGGGCCAGCAACTGGGGCTCGGGCTCCTGGCCCTCCAAGAGGGCCTCGGCCTCGGGGCAGCGCACGGGTGTGGGGGCCACCGAGGCGCACGCCAGGCGCACGCCCATCATGGCGCCTTGCATGTCCAGGGCCAAAAAGCCGGCCACCCCCACGGCGGCGATGTCCACCTGGCTGCGGGCCGACAGACGCAGATAGCAGGAGCCGGCCCGGCGCGGCGGCGCCGGCACCCGGATGGCCTCCAATATTTCCATGGGCTCCAGCACGGTCAGACCCGGCCCCTTGAAGAACTCCTCCAGGCGCACCTGGCGGCGACCGCCGCGCTCCACCAGCACCACGCTGGCGCGGTAGGCCAGCAGCGGGGCGGCGGTGTCGGCGCTGGGGGCGGCGTTGGCCAGGTTGCCGGCCACGGTGCCCATGTTGCGTATCTGGGTGGTGGCCATCACCGAACAGGCATGGGCCAGGGCCGGGTAGTGCTGGCGCACGGCCGGGTGCTCGGCCACATCCGAGATATGGGCGCCGGCACCGATTATCAGGCCGTCCTCGTCCTGGTAGTTGATGCGGTTCAAGCCCGCCACGCGGTTTAGACTCACCAGATCGGCGGCGCTGACCGCGCCGGCGCGCAGCTTCAACACCAGGTCGGTGCCCCCGGCCAGGAGTTTGACGCTGGCGCGGTGGCGCCCCAGGAGGTCCAGGGCTTCTTCCAGGCTGGCGGGCTGGTGCACCTTGAAATGGGGGGTGGCCATGGCTATTTGCCCTCCCCGGCCGGGGCGAGCCGCCGGGCGGCGTCGTCGATGGCCTCCACGATTTTGTTGTAGCCGGTGCAGCGGCAGAGGTTGCCGGAGAGCCCTTGGCGTATCTGCAATTGGGTGGGGTGGAGTATCTTGTCCAAGAGGTACTTGGCGCTCATAATCATGCCGCCGGTGCAGAAGCCGCACTGCACGGCGCCCTTTTCCACGAAGGCCTCCTGCAAGGGGTGCAGCTCCCGGGGACTTTTGGCCAGACCCTCGATGGTGGTCACCTCGCGCTGGTGGGCCTCCACGGCCAGACTTTCTTTAAATTTAAAATATGGAATTTATACAGATTGATGAGTCGAATAAGGATGAGTATAACCAAGTTGTCAATCATCCACTACAAAGTTTTGAATGGGGAGAGTTCAGGGAAAAAACT
>JAKAGJ010000579.1 GCA_021815655.1 Deltaproteobacteria bacterium
CGGGCCGGCGCCTGCGGTGCTCACGGCCAGGCACAGGTCCCCGCGCCGCAGGCTGGCCGGCACGATGAAGCTGCACAGCTCGGGCACGTCCACCACGTTGACGAAGACGCGGCGCTTTTCGGCCTCAGCGGCCACGGCCCGGTTGAGCTGTTCGATGTTGGTGGCGCAGAAGACCAGCCAGGCGCCTTCCAGGTCGGACTGCACAAAGGGGCGCGCCCGGTGCTCCACCAGATCATGGGGCAGCAGGGCGGCCGTGGCCGGGTTCAGCTCCGGGGCCACCAGGCGCACCCAGGCCCCGGCTTCGATGAGCGAGGCCACCTTGCGTCCGGCCACCTGGCCGCCGCCCACCACCACGGCCAGGCGCTGGCGCAGGTCCAAAAAGGCGGGGTAGTAGTGCAAGCTTGATTCTCCAGGCCAAAAATCAGCTTTTTAGCATAACACCTGCCCGCCAGGCCGGCAATAAGCCCGGCAGGCGGATCAGGGCGCCGCATGAGGGCCGGCTGGGGCAATTCACTCCTGGGCCACATCCACGGGCTTGGCCCCCAGCACCCGCAACAGTTCCGCCGGGGCCATCTCCACCAAGAAGCCGCGCTTGCCGCCGTTGATGAGGATGGCCGGCAGCTTCAGAATGCCCTGCTGCACATACACCGGCAGGTCGCGGCGGGTGCCGAAGGGGGAGACACCGCCCACCTGGTAGCCGGTGTGCCGGGTAACGGTGGCCGGGTCGCAGGGGCTGACCTGCTTGACCCCCAGCACCCGGGCCAGGGCCTTGGTGGAAACCTGGCGGTCGCCGTGCATCAGCACCACCAGGGGGCTCTTGGTCTCGTCCTCCAGCACCAGGGTCTTGATGACCCGGTGCTCGTCCACCTTGAGCTCGCGGGCGGCCACGGCGGTGCCGCCCTTGTCCTCATAGTCATAGGGCCGGGGTGTGAAGCTCACGCCCTGGGCGCGCAGCACGCGCACCGCCGGAGTCGCTGGTATCTTGTCCTTGGCCACCGCCGCCTCCTTGGCCTGGCCTCCACGGCCTGGCCCGTCTCCACGTTATCCCAGCCGCCGGCCGATAACAAGATGCCCCGCCACGCCACCGACGGGAGGACCAGGCCCCTGGCCACGAATTAGGGTGGCTCCTAGCGGGCTGATGGGCTACATTCTCAACCAGCCCCTGTGGGGAATATTGGCCCACGGTCTGCGGAGATACGGCCTGATGCGCCTGAGCCTGGTGATCTACAGCATGCACGGCGGCGGCGCCGAGCGGGTGATGAAGCTTTTGTGCGACGCCTGGTCCGGCCAGGGGCACGAGCTGACCCTCATCACCCTGGCCGAGGCGGCCAGCGATTTCTTCCAGGTGGACCCCCGGGTGCGCCGGGTGGGGCTGGGGCTCCTGGCCGACTCGCCGGGGCTCTGCCCCGCGCTGGCCAACAACGCCGCCCGCCTGCGCGCCCTGCGCCGGGCGCTCAAGGCCTCGCGCCCCCAGGCCATCATCAGCTTTGGCGACGCCACCAATGTACTGACCATCCTGGCCACCCTGGGGCTAAAGCCCCCGGTGGTGGTCTGCGAGCATACCGATCCCCATCACCACCAGGTGGGGCGCCTGTGGTCGGCCCTGCGGCGGCTGACCTATCCCCTGGCCGACGCCGTGGTGGGGGTGAGCCCGGCGGCCGAGGAATACGTGAAACGCTTCGTCAGGCGCCGGCCGGTGCTGACCATCCCCAACCCCATCCAACCCCCGCGTCCGGACGCCGGCCCTCCGCGGCGCCCTTGGCCCCTGGGTCCCACCGTGATGGGCATGGGGCGCCTGCACCCCTCCAAGGGCTTCGATCTCTTGCTGCGGGCCTTTGCCGCCTGCCAGGAGGCCGGCCCCTCCTGGCGGCTGGTGATCCTGGGCGAGGGACCGGAACGCCCCCGCCTGGAGGCCCTGGCCCTGGAGCTGGGCATCGCCCAGCGTGTGCACCTGCCGGGGCAGGTGGCCGAGCCGGCGCCGCTTTTGCGCCAGGCGGAGTTCTTCGTGATGTCCTCGCGCTACGAGGGCTTTCCCATGGCCCTGTCCGAGGCCATGAGCTGTGGCCTGGCGGTGGTGGCCAGCGACTGCTCCGCGGGGGTGCGCCAGATTGTGCGTCCCGGCCTGGATGGCCTCCTGGTACCCCCCGGCGAGCCCGAGGCCCTGGCCCAGGCCATGCTGTGGCTGATGCAAAATCCCCAGGGCCGCGCCAGCCTGGCGGCCAAGGCCCCCGAGGTGGTGGAGCGCTTCGGGTTGCGGCGGGTGCTGGAGCAGTGGGACAGTCTTTTTCGGCAACTCGGGGTGGGTTAGTCCCAGGCCTACTTGAAATCCCAGGTAAAGACCGCGTCAACCCCGCTGTCGCGGGTGGTGCCGATCTGGCTCTCCACCGACAGGTGGGGGTTGAAGCGGTACTCCAGCCCCACGTTCTGGCCGCCGTCGGGCCCCAGGTTCTGGCGGTAGCGCAGGTAGATGTCCTGGCTCAGGTACTTGCCGGCCTCCAGGGAGGAGCCGGTCTGCACCTCGGTGTGCACCGTGACCACGTCCGGCGACAGGGCGGGACCCAGCACGCTCTCCAGGCGGTCGCGCCCCCGCAGGCCCAACAGGGCCAGGGCCTGGGCCGAGAGCTGGCGGGTCTCGCCGGCGTTGAGGGACTGGGCCGGCCGGCCGAAGATGATGGTGCTCAGGATGTCGGTCTGGCTCATGGGCGGCTCGGAGCTCAAGACCAGCTTGGGCGAAAAGGCGCTGCC
>JAKAGJ010000015.1 GCA_021815655.1 Deltaproteobacteria bacterium
CCCACCCGGTAGGGTGGGCGCCCCGCTGATTTTTCCGGCGGCGTGGCTTTAAGGCCGCGCTACTTGTTCTCTGCCGCCGCGCCCGGGGAAACCAGCTCCACCAGGGCCATGGGGGCGGCATCTCCGCGACGCACCCGGGTGGGCACGATGCGCACGTAGCCGCTCTGGCGGTCGGTATAGCGGGTCTTGGCCTCGCCGAAGAGCTTGGTGCAAACCTGGTGGCCGTGCAACACCGCCTCGGCCTGGCGCCGGGCATGCAAGTCGCCGCGCTTGGCCAGGGTGATCATCTTCTCGGCCAGAGGCTTGAGCACCTTGGCCTTGACGGCCGTGGTCTCGATCTTCTCATGCAAGAACAACGAGGTCAGCATGTTGCGCAGCATGGCCTTGCGATGGGCGGTGTCGCGGGATAATCTGACGGTCTGTGCCCGGTGTCTCATTTCTCTTTACCCCTCGAGTCAAGTTCTTCCCGGCTGGGGAAGCTATCCAAGGACATGCCCAGGCTCAAACCCATATCGGTGAGCATCTCCTTGATTTCATTCAAGGACTTGCGGCCGAAGTTCTTGGTCTTGAGCATCTCGCTCTCGGTCTTTTGCACCAGCTCGCCGATGTATTTGATGTCGGCGTTCTTGAGACAGTTGGCCGAGCGGACGCTGAGCTCCAGCTCATCGACGGTGCGGAACAGGTTGTCGTTGATCCTGGGCTCCTCCTCGTTCACTTCCTCGCTGGGCTCGGGCTCCTCGGGGAAGTTGATGAAGAGGCTGAGCTGCTCCTTGAGGATCTTGGCGGCATAGGCCACGGCGTCCTCGGGGCGCACCGCGCCGTTGGTATACACCTCCAGGGTCAGCTTGTCGTAGTCGGTGATCTGACCCACGCGGGCCTGGGTCACCACGTAGTTGACCTTGGTGATGGGCGAGAAGGCCGCGTCCAGGGCGATGACCCCAATGGGATCGTCGGGATTCTTGTTGCGGTCGGCGGTGACGTAGCCCTTGCCGGTCTTGACGGTCAGCTCGGCTTCCAGGCTCCCGTCGGGGCCCAGGGTGGCGATGTGGTGCTCCGGATTCAGGATGTCCACGTCGGGGCGAGTCTTGATATCGCCGGCCGTGACCTTGCCCTCGCCGCTCTTGCTGATGGTCAGCGTGGTGGGTTCCAGGCCCAGATAGCGCAGGCGCACACCCTTCAGGTTGAGGATGATGTCGCTAACGTCCTCCAGCACGCCGGGTATGGTGGAGAACTCGTGGAGCACCCCCTCGATGCGCACGTTGGTGATGGCCGCACCTTGCAGGGAAGAGATGAGGATACGCCTCAGGGCGTTCCCGATGGTATGACCAAACCCACGCTCCAGGGGCTCGCAGGAAAACTTGGCGTACTGCGGCCCATGGGAGTCCTCGGCTATCTCCAAGCGCGAGGGTTTGATCAGCTCTCTCCAGTTTCTCTCCATGAACGTCTCCCTACGGACGGGTTTTCCGGCTCAACTCTAGCGGGAGTAGAGCTCGACGATGAGCTGTTCCTGCATGGGCATGGTCAGCTCCTCGCGGGCGGGCAGGGCCTTGATGGCGCCCCGGAAGGCCGCGGGGTCCACTTCCAGCCAGGCCGGCACCTGACGGCGGGCCACGGCCTCCATGGCCTGCTTGAGCTGGGCCACCTCGCGGCTCTTGTCGCGCACGGCCACCACGTCACCCACCTTGACCTTGAACGAGGGCACGTTGACCCGGCGGCCGTTGATGGTGAAGTGGCCGTGGCGCACCCAGTGGCGGGCCTGAGACCGGGAGTTGGCGAAGCCCAGGCGGTAGACCACGTTGTCCAGCCGGGTCTCCAACAACTGCAGGAGGCTGTGGCCGGTCACGCCACGCATGTGCGCGGCCTTGACGTAGGTAAGGTGGAACTGCTTCTCGGCCAGGCCGTACATGCGCTTGACCTTCTGCTTCTCCCTGAGTTGCAGGCCGTAGTCACTGAGCTTGCTGCGCCCCTGGCCGTGCTGGCCCGGAGGGTAGGCGCGCCGCTCGACGGCGCATTTGTCGCTGTAGCAGCGGTCGCCCTTCAGGTAAAGTTTCTGGGTCTCGCGGCGGCAGAGCCGGCAGACGCTACCTCTATATCTGGCCAAGTTCAATCCTCCGAAGTATCTGCGGGCCTCTAGCGCCCTAGACGCGCCTACGCTTGGGCGGGCGGCAGCCGTTGTGGGGAATGGGCGTGACGTCGCGGATCAGCGACACGTTGATGCCCGCGCCACCCAAGGCCCTGAGCGCGGCTTCGCGGCCGGCCCCCGGCCCCTTTACGTAGACCTCCACGCTGCGCATGCCGTGCTCGGCGGCCTTCTTGGCCGCGTCCTCGGCGGCCAACTGGGCCGCGAAGGGCGTGGATTTGCGCGAGCCCTTGAAGCCCTGCACGCCGGCCGAGGACCAAGCCACCACGTTGCCGTTGGGATCGGTGATGGTGACGATGGTGTTGTTGAAGGTGGACTGGATGTGCGCCACCCCCATGGGGATGTTCTTGCGTTCCCGGCGCTTGCCGCGGACCGGCTTCTTTTGCTGCTGCGCTTTGGCCATTACTTCTTCCTCTTACCCATCACCGAACGGCGCGGGCCCTTGCGGGTGCGGGCGTTGGTGCGCGTGCGCTGGCCGTTGACCGGCAAGCCGCGGCGGTGCCTCAGGCCCCGGTAGCAGCCCAGGTCCATCAGGCGCTTGATGTTCATGGACACCTCGCGCCGCAGATCGCCTTCCACCTTGAAACCCACGTCGAGGGTCTGGCGGATGCGGTTGACCTCTTCCTCGGTGAGGCGGTCGCTACGGGTGCCGGGGTCCACGCCGGCCTGGCTCAGTATCTTCTTGGCCGAGCTCTGGCCGATGCCGTAGATATAGGTCAGCGCCACCTCAATGCGCTTGTTGCGCGGCAAGTCAATGCCTGCAATGCGTGCCACTGTTTGCCTCCCTAACCCTGGCGCTGCTTATGGCGTGGGTTCTTTTTGCAGATGACCCGCACCACGCCTTTACGCTTGATGATGATGCAGTCCTTGCAGATGCGCTTCACCGAAGCCCGTACCTTCATCGGAACATCCCTTTTCACGGCCGCCGCGGCTAGCGGCCAGCCAATAACCATACCCGCCTTAAGCCCTCTAGGCCCGCGTCCGGCTTAACATGGCCGACCGCGCCCCGGCTGGTAGGCCTCAGGGCAGGCTCAATATGCGGGGACCGTCCGCCGTGACGGCCACCGTGTGCTCGAAATGAGCGGATAGTTTACCGTCCACCGTCACCGCCGTCCACCCGTCCTGCAAAATTCGCACCTCGAAGCCCCCGGCGTTGATCATGGGCTCGATGGCCAGCACCATGCCCGGCTTGAGCTTCACCCCCCGGCCCGGCAAGCCGAAGTTGGGTACCTGGGGCTCCTCGTGCAGGCCGCGGCCGATGCCGTGCCCCACGAACTGGCGCACCACCGAAAAGCCCGCCCCCTCGGCCACCTTCTGCACCGCCGAGGAGATGTCCCCCAGGTGGTTGCCCGGCTGGGCCTTTTCTATGCCGGCCATGAGCGAGGCCTCGGTGGCCTTCAAAAGACCGGAGGCTTCGGGGCTTATCGCGCCCACCGCGACGGTGGTGGCGGCATCCCCGTAAAACCCGTCCAGGATCACACCAAAATCCATGGACAGGATGTCGCCCTCCTTGAGCGGCCCCGGCCCGGGAAAGCCGTGCACCACCTGCTCGTTGAGCGAGCAGCACAAGGAGTAGGGATAGCCGCGGTAACCCTTGAAAGCCGGCACCGCCCCCAGGGAACGGGCCATCTCCTCGGCCTGGCGGTCCAGGCTGGCCGTGCTCACCCCCGGCCTCACGGCCTGGGACACGGCCTCGAGCACCTGCCCCACCACGCGGCCAGCCGCGCGCATGATCTCAATTTCTGCGGGACTCTTGATGATGATCATGCGCGGGCCGCCTTCAATACTTAACCCATCACCGCCTTGATGCGCCCGAAGATGTCGCTGATGGCGCCCACGCCGTCGATGGGGCGCAAGAGGCCCTTGGCCTGGTAGTAGTCGATCAGCGGCTTGGTCTGGTCATCGTAGACCTTCAGTCGGTTGCCCACGGTGGTCTCGTTGTCGTCGTCGCGCTGGAACAGATCGCCGCCGCACTTGTCGCACTTGCCGGCGGTCTTGGGCGGATCGAACATCACGTGGAAGCCCTGGCCGCAGGCCTTGCAGGTGCGCCGACCGGTGAGACGGCCCATCAGCTCGCTGTTGGCCACCTCGATACTGATGACATGGTCGATCTTCTTGCCCATGTCGGCCAGCACCTTGTCCAGGGCCTCTGCCTGGGGCACGGTGCGCGGGAAGCCGTCCAGCATGAAGCCCTTGGAGCAGTCAGGCTGGGCAATGCGGTCCTTGGCCAATCCGATCACCACCGAGTCGGGCACCAACTGGCCAGAGTCCATGAACTTCTTGGCCTCCAGGCCCAGTTGGGTCTGGTTCTTCACCGCCGCGCGCAACATGTCGCCGGTGGAGATCTGGGGGATGCCATAGCTGTCGATGAGCATCTTGGCCTGGGTACCTTTGCCAGCCCCCGGAGGGCCCAACAGGATGATGTTCATAACCGCGCTCCCTTAAGAATTGCTTGAGTTCCCTCTAGCCTCCCCCCTCAGGGAGGCCCCCGCCTCAGAACACTCGCAGGCCCCGCTCGGCGAAGCCACTCAAATCCTTAGCTCCGCCCCTTCATCACGCCGCGCTTCATGAAGCCTTCGTAGTGACGCTGCAACAGATGGCTCTCCACCTGGGCCATGGTGTCCATGGCCACGCCCACCACGATCAGAAGCGCCGTGCCACCGAAGTAGAAGGGCACGTTGAATTCGGCGACCAGCATGGAGGGCATCACGCACACCAGGGAAAGATAGGTGGCGCCGCCCAGGGTCAGGCGCGTGAGCACCTTGTCGATATGGTCGGCGGTGCGCTTGCCGGGTCGGATGCCCGGGATGAAGCCGCCGTATTTCTTCATGTTCTCCGCCACGTCCGCGGGATTGAAGGTGACCGCGGTGTAGAAGTAGGCGAAGAAGAAGATGAAAATCACATAGAGCAGGCTGTAGATCCAGCCGCCGGGGGTGATGGACTTGGCGGCGTGCTGCACCCAATCAACCTGGATGAACTGGGCGATGGTGGCCGGGAACATGATGATGGAGCTGGCGAAGATGGGCGGAATCACGCCGCTGGTGTTGATCTTCAGCGGCAGGTGCGTGGTCTGGCCGCCATACATGCGCCGTCCCACCACGCGTTTGGCGTACTGCACCGGCAGCCGCCGCTGCCCTTGCTCCACGAAGCAGATGCAGGCGATCACCACCACCATCATCCCCACCAAGGCCACCAGGGTGAAGATGTTCATCTCGCCCAGGCGCACCATCTGGAAGGTGCTGGCGATGGCCGAGGGCATGCGGGCCACGATGCCGGCGAAGATTATCAGGCTGATGCCGTTGCCTATGCCCCGCTCGGTGATCTGCTCGCCCAGCCACATGATGAAGGCCGTGCCTGCCGACAGGGTGACCATGGTCAGGGCCCTGAAGCCCCAGCCCGGATTGGGCACCACCAGGGCGCCGCCGGGGCTGGTCATCTGTTCCAGGCCCATGGCGATGCCCAGGCCCTGCACCAGGGCCAACACCACGGTGCCGTAGCGGGCGTACTGGGTGATCTTCTTGCGCCCGGCCTGGCCCTCTTTCTTGAGCGCGGCCAAGTGGGGTATGACCACCGTAAGCAAGTCCAGGATGATGCTGGCGCTGATGTAGGGCATGATGCCCAGCGCGAAGATGCTCATCCTTTCCAGGGCCCCGCCGCTGAACATGTCGAACAGGCCCAGCAGGGTGGTCTTGTACTTGGCGAAGAAGGCGGCCAGCGCGTCGGCGTTGATGCCCGGGGTGGGCATGGCGCAGCCCATGCGGTAGACCGCCAGCAAAAGCAGGGAAAAGAAGACCCTGCGCTTGAGCTCGGGGATGCGAGCTATATTGCCGAACCCGGCGACCGCCACTTAGCTTAGCTCCACCGCACCGCCGGCGGCCTCGACCTTGGCCTTGGCCCCGGCGCTGGCCCGATCCACCTTGATCGTCAGGGCTTTGGACAGCTCGCCCTGACCCAGGAGCTTGATGGCGTCGAAGCTGCCCTTTATCAAGCCAGCCTCGGCCAGGCTCTGGGCGTCCACCACGCTGCCGGCCTCGAAACGGTCGAGGTCGCGCAGGTTGATCTCGGCGATCTGGAGCCCAAACTTGTTATGGAAGCCGCGCTTGGGCAGCCGGCGCTGCATGGGCATCTGGCCACCTTCGAAGCCGGGACGCACGCCGCCACCGCTGCGGGCGTTCTGGCCCTTGTGGCCCTTGCCGGCCTGGCCGCCTTGACCGCTGGCCTGACCGCGACCGATGCGCTTTCTACTTTTTCGCGAGCCGGGAGCCGGCTGCAGCTCGTTAAGCTTCATTGATCACCTTCACCAGGTGCGAGACCTTGTTGATCATGCCCCGTATGGCCGGGGTGTCGCTCAGCGTCACGACCTTGTTCATCTTGGTCAGGCCCAGCCCCTTCAAGGTGTCCTTGTGGTTCTGGGGACGGCCGATGCCGCTGCGGACCAATTTTACCGAAAGCTTGTCAGCCATGATGATTCCTCGCGATGGCGGCTGGAGCGGCCCTTAGGCCCTCACCTCGGCCACCGTCATGTCGCGTTTCTTGGCCACCGACTCCTCGCTCTTGAGCTGGCGCAAGCCCTGCAAGGTGGCCTTGACCACGTTGTGGGCGTTGTGGGTGCCCAGGCACTTGGTGAGGATATCGCTCACCCCCGCGGCCTCCAAGACCGCGCGCACCGCGCCACCGGCGATGACGCCGGTACCAGCGCCGGCCGGCTTGAGCAGCACCTTGCCCGAACCGAAGCGCCCCTCGATCTGGTGGGGGATGGTGCCGCGCACCAGCGGGATGGGGGCCATGTCGCGCTTGGCTTTCTCGATGCCCTTGCGGATGGCCTCGGGCACCTCATTGGCCTTGCCCAGACCGGCGCCCACGCTGCCCTGGCCGTCGCCGACCACCACCACCGCCGAGAAGGAGAAGCGCCGGCCGCCCTTGACGACCTTGGCCACGCGGTTGATGTGCACGACCTTGTCGATGAGCTGCAGGTCGTCCTGCTCCAGCCCTTCTCTTCTTGGTCTACGTCTTTCCAGCAAGGTCCTATTCCTTCACAGTCTTAAAGGTATCCGGATTGGCCTAGAAATCCAGGCCGGCCTCGCGGGCCGCCTCCGCCAGGGCCTTGACGCGGCCATGGTAGATGTATCCGTTGCGGTCGAAGACGACCTTGGCCACGCCGGCGGCCTGGCAGGCCTTGGCGATGGCCGCGCCCACCTTCTTGGCGGTGGCGATGTTGCCCTTGTGGCCCTCTTCCTGGCGCAGCTCGGGCGCAAGGCTGCTGGCCGTGGCCAAGGTGACGCCGCGCTCGTCGTCCACCACCTGGGCGTACATGTTGTTCAGCGACCGGAAGACCGTAAGCCGGGGGCGCTCGGCGGTGCCGTGCACCTTGCGACGCACGCGCGCCTTGCGCTTGGCCCAGGCCACCTTGGTGGGATTGGTCTTGCCCATTGTTACCCTCTATCCTCTAAAGGCCTCTCGGCCCCTTACTTGACGCCGGCCTTGCCCACCTTGCGGCGGATGGCCTCGCCAGCGAACTTGATGCCCTTGCCCTTGTAGGGCTCCGGCGGCCGATAGCGCCGGATGGTGGCGCAGGTCTGCCCCAGAAGCTCCCGGTCGATGCCGGTCAGCGTCAGGGTGGTGTTCTTTTCCACCGAGGCGCTGATGCCCGCGGGCAACTCGAAGATCACCGGGTGGCTGAAGCCCAAGGCCAGCTTCAAGGTGGTGCCAGCCACCTCGGCCTTGTAGCCCACGCCGTTGATCTCCATGACCTTGCTGAATCCCGCGCTCACCCCCACCACCATGTTGTTGAGCAGGGTGCGCGAGAGTCCCCACAGGGCCTTGCCCTGCTGGTTTTGCTCGCGGGGGGTGACCCGAAGGACGCCCTCCTGCTGCTCAATCAGCACCATGGGATGAAACTCGCGCGCCAGCGCTCCCTTGGGGCCCTTGATTTCCACCCGCTGGCCATCGACCTTGGCCTCTACGCCGGCGGGCAGATTAACTGGCAGTTTGCCGATGCGACTCATGCTTGACCGCTCCTAATCACCCTACCAGACCGAGCACACCACCTCGCCGCCAAGCCGCTCTTTGCGGGCCTTGCGGTCGCTCATGACGCCTCGGGGCGTGGACAGAATGCTGATGCCCAGGCCGCTCATGACCTTGGGGATCTCGTCGTGGGACACGTACACCCGGCGGCTGGGCTTGCTGACCCGTTTGATTCCCTCGATCACCGAGGTGTTGCCGCTGTACTTGAGCTTTATGCGCAGGATGCCCTGCTTGCCGTCCTCGGCCGTCTCGAAGCCCAGGATGTAGCCCTCGTCCAAGAGGGCCTGGGCCACGGCGGCCTTCATCTTGGACAGCGGGACCTCGACCTCGCCATGACGGGCCAAAAGGGCGTTGCGCACACGGGTGAGCATGTCGGCTATGGGATCGTAGATGGACATGTTCGCCCCTCCTACCAGCTGGACTTGATCACGCCGGGGATCTCGCCGCGCAACGACATGTTGCGGAAGCAGATGCGGCAGATGCCGAACTTGCGGATGAAAGCCCGCGGACGGCCGCAAATCGGGCAGCGGTTGTAGGACCGCACCTTGAACTTGGGCTTGGCGGCGGCTTTGTTCATCATTGCTTTGGTGGCCAACTTGAAGCCTCCTAAAAACTGGCGATCCTAGGACCTGAAAGGCATGCCCAAGAGCGAAAGCAGGGCGCGGCCCTCTTCATCGGTCTTGGCCGTGGTTACTATGGTTATGTTCATCCCCTTGACCTTGTCGATCTTGTCGTAGTCGATCTCGGGGAAGATGATGTGCTCCTTGATGCCCAGCGTATAGTTGCCGCGGCCGTCGAAAGCTTTCGCGCTGATGCCGCGGAAGTCGCGCACGCGCGGCAGCGCCACGTGCATCAGCTTGTCCAGGAAGTACCACATGCGGTCCGAGCGCAGGGTAACCGAGGTGCCGATGGGCATGTTCTCGCGCAGCTTGAAGGCGGCGATGGAACGCTTGGCCCGGTTGATCATGGCCTTCTGGCCGGCGATCAGGGTCAGCTCCTCGGCCGCGGCATCCAGCACCTTGATGTTCTGGATGGCCTCGCCCACGCCCATGTTCAAGGTCGTCTTGACGACCTTGGGCACCTCGTTGATGTTCTGGTAGGAGAACTGCTCCCTGAGCTGGGGCAGGACCTCCTTAAAATAAAATTCTTTCAGCCTGGCCATTATGGTCTTCCTGTGTCTGCTGCCGTTGTTGAAGCCGCCTGTTGAGAGCCGGCTCGTCCCACGGGCCGTTACGCCCTGCCCTAGCCCGCGATGTGCTCTCCGCACTTGGCGCAGACGCGCACGTGGCTGCCGTCTTCCAGGACCTTGCGGCCCAGGCGCCGAGGCGCGTTGCACTTGTCGCACATCACCATAAGGTTGGAAATGTGCAGCGGGCCTTCCTTCTCCAGGATACCGCCCTGGCTCTTGCCGGCGGGCTTGGTGTGGCGCTTGATCATGTTGACTTTCTCAACGATCACGCGCTCCTTGTCGGGGATGACCTTCAGCACCTTGCCGACCTTGCCTTTTTCGCGTCCGGCAATGACCATCACCCGGTCGTTCTTCTTTATGTTCAGCTTGGGCTTCATGCTCTCACCTACAGCACTTCCGGGGCCAGGGACACGATCTTCATGAAGTTGCGCGCCCTAAGCTCCCTGGCCACGGGGCCGAAGATGCGGGTGCCGATGGGCTCCCGGGCCGCGTTTATCAACACCGCGGAGTTGTCATCGAACTTGATGAAGGTGCCGTCGGCGCGGGCCACTTCCTTGGCGGTGCGCACCACCACGGCCTTCATCACGTCGCCCTTCTTCACCTTGGAGTTGGGCAGGGCCTCCTTGACCGAGACGACGATGATGTCGCCCAGGCTGGCGTAGCGCCTTTTGGAGCCGCCCAACACCTTTATGCAATACAGCCTCTTGGCGCCCGAGTTGTCCGCGGCCAGGAGGTTGGTCTCCGGCTGGATCATGGCAATCGCTCCTTATGGGGCCGCTTAGGCCACCCGCTCCAGAACCTTGCTGACCCGCCAACGCTTGTGGCGCGACAGCGGCCGGCTCTGCCTGATCAACACGGTATCGCCCACCCGGCACTCGTTCAACTCGTCGTGGGCGGCAAACCGGTTGCGGCGGCGCACGTACTTCTTGTAGACGGGGTGCTTGACCAGGCGCTCCACCTGCACCACCACCGTCTTGTCCATCTTGTCACTGACCACCACGCCCGTAAGCGTCTTGGCGTTCCCGCGTGCTTTTTCCATGGAACCCGCTCTTACCTAACCTTAGAGGGCCCTACTGGGCCAGTTCCTTTTGACGAATCTCCGTCATCACTCGGGCGATGTCCTTCTTGGTCTGGGGCAGGCGCATGGGGTTTTCCAGCTGCCCGGTGGCGTGCTGGAACTTCAAGTTGGAATGCTCCTCCTTGAGGTCCGCCAATTTGCGCCACAGATCCTCCAGCCCCAATTCCCTGATCTCGGTGGGCTTCATGGGCCTAGCTCCTCTCCAGAATCCGGGTGCCGAAGGGCAGTTTGTGGCTGGCCAGGCGCAGGGCCTCGCGGGCCACCTCGGGGGTGACGCCGTCGATCTCGTAGAGGATGCGTCCGGGACGAACCACGGCCACCCAGCCCTCGGGCGCGCCCTTGCCCTTGCCCATGCGGGTCTCGGCCGGCTTCTTGGTGAAGGGCTTGTCCGGGAACACCCGGATAAAGACCTTGCCGCCGCGCTTGATATGGCGGGTGATGGCGATACGCGCCGCCTCGATCTGATGGTTGGTCATCCAGCCGCGGTCCAGGGCCTGCAGCCCGAACTGGCCGAAGTTCAGATCGTTGCCCGCCAAGGCCTTGCCGCGCATGCGGCCCTTCATCACCTTGCGGTATCTAACTCTTTTGGGTGCCAGCATGTTGATGCCGCCCTTTCCGGTTGCCTGATAACCCTAGACGGCCTGGTTCTGGGCCGCGCCGCCGTCCAGAACCTCGCCCTTGAAGATCAAGACCCGCACACCGATCACCCCGTAGGTGGTGCGCGCCTCGGCGAAGCCGTAGTCGATGTCGGCGCGCAGGGTGTGCAGGGGCACGCGGCCCTCGCGGTACCACTCGCGGCGGGCCATCTCGGCCCCGCCCAGACGACCGGCGCACTGGATGCGGATGCCCTGGGCGCCGAATTTCATGGCGCTGGTCACGGCGCGCTTCATAGCCCGGCGGAAGGCGATGCGCCGCTCCAGCTGGCTCACCACGTTCTCGGCCACCAACTGGGCCTCGATCTCGGGCTTGCGCACCTCATGGATGTCCACCAG
>JAKAGJ010000580.1 GCA_021815655.1 Deltaproteobacteria bacterium
AGGTGCGGGCCGACCTGGAGATGGTCTTCGAGATCTTCCCGGTCTTGAAGCGCCGCCAACGTCAGCCCGCCGGCACCCTGAGCGGCGGCGAGCAGCAGATGCTGGCCATCGGTCGGGGGCTGATGAGCGCGCCCAGGCTGCTGCTTTTGGACGAACCCAGCATGGGACTGGCCCCACTGCTCACCCGCGAGATACTGCGCATCGTGCGCGGCCTGCCCGAGAGGGGCTGCGCCGTGCTGTTGGTGGAGCAGAACGCCATGGGCGCCCTGGCCGTGGCCCAGCGGGGATACATCCTGACCAACGGCCGAGTCACCCTGGCGGGCACGGCCAGCGAGCTGCTGGCAGACACCCGGGTGGGCGAGGCCTTTCTGGGCCGGCGGCGTGGGCCGGCCGCGCCGCCGAGGGAGGCAAGGGCATGAACATCGCCGTGCTGGTCAAGCAGGTGCCCGACAGCGCCGACATCAAGATGGACCCCAAGACCGGCACCCTGGTGCGCGAGGGCGTGGCGTCGGTGATGAACCCCGACGATCGCCTGGCCCTGGAGGCGGCCCTGGGACTCAAGGACGCCCTGGGCGGGACACTAACGGCCCTGTCCATGGGCCCGCCCCAGGCCGTGGATGTGTTGAGCGAGGCCCTGGCCATGGGCGCCGATCGGGGGGTGCTGCTGAGCGACCGCAACTTTGCCGGCGCCGACACTTGGGCCACCAGCTACACCCTGGGCAGGGCCCTGGAGGCGCTGATGGCGACCGCGCCCTTGGACCTGGTGGTTTGCGGCCGCCAGGCCAGCGATGGCGACACCGCCCAGATCGGGCCCCAGGTGGCCGAGCATCTGGGCTGGCCACAGGTAACCTATGCCGAGCGCCTGGAGATGGCCGACGGCGAGCTGTTGGTCTGGCGGCGGTTGACCGGGGGCGTGGAGAAGGTGGCCTGCCCCCTGCCGGCCGTGGTGACGGTGCTTGCGTTGGAGCGGCTCCCCCGCTGGCCCCGGGTGGGCCGCCTGCTCTGGGCCTGCGGCGACAAGGCGCCCATCGAGTCCTGGAACGCCGCCGACATCGCCGCCCCGGCCCGCCTGACCGGGCTTAGGGGCTCGCTCACCCAGGTCGTGAAGACTTTCAGCCCCAAGAGCGAGCGGGCCACGCGCTGGCTGGAAGGTGGATCGGTCGAACAGGCCCGCGATCTGGTGAACGGACTGCGGGCCCTCAAGCTGCTATAGGGGACCTTAACATGGCCGTCTGGATAATCGAGGATAAATGCACGGGCTGCGGACTTTGCGCCAAGACCTGTCCCTATGGGGCCATCGCCATCGAGGACAAGCTGGCTCATGTCAACGAGCGTTGCACAGAGTGCGGGGCCTGCCTGGCCGCCTGTAAATTCGAGGCCCTGGCCTCGGACTTGGAGCAGGAGCCCCTGCCCGACCTTTCCGGCTACCGGGGGGTCTGGGTTTTCGCCGAGGTCCAGGACGGGGCGTTGGCGCAGGTCTCGCTGGAGCTGCTGGGCGAGGGCGCGCGCCTGGCCGCCGATCTGGGACAAGATCTCTGCGCGGTGTTGCTGGGCCACGGCGTGGCCGGTCTGGCCGCCGATCTGGCCGCCTTTGGAGCGACCCGGGTATTTCTGGCCGATGACCCGGGCCTGGTCGAATACTCCACCCTGGCCTATGCGCGGGTGCTGGCCGAGCTGGTGCGCGCCCATGCGCCGGCCGTGCTGCTCATGGGGGCCACGCCCCTGGGCCGCGACCTGGCCCCCCGGCTCAGCCGGCGGCTGGACCTGGGGCTCACCGCTGACTGCACCGGCCTGGCCATCGACCAGGAGACGGGCAATCTCTTGCAGACCAGACCAGCCTTCGGGGGCAACGTCATGGCTACCATCGTCACCCCCCGGGTGCGCCCCCAGATGGCCACGGTGCGGCCGGGAGTGATGGGTCTGCCGACAAGGCGGGCAGGGACCCCGGCCGTGGTGGTGCGCCATCCGGTGGTCCTGGAGGCGAACGACGGCCTGGTGCGCCTGCTGGCCCGCCAGGCGCGGACCAGCCAGGCCGTGGACCTCAGCCAGGCGCGGGTGATCGTGGCCGGCGGCCGAGGCTGCCGCGGGGCGGGAGGCTTCGCCCTGCTGGCCGAGCTGGCACAGGCCCTGGGCGGCGAGCTGGGCGGCACACGCGTGGCCATGGAGGAGGGTTGGATCTCCCCCGAGCGCCAGATAGGTCAGACCGGCCTCACCGTGCGGCCGGAGCTGTACCTCGCCTGCGGCATAAGCGGGGCCATCCAGCACCGAGCCGGTTGCCTGGGGGCGCGCTACATCGTGGCCGTCAACCGTGACCGACGGGCCCCCATCTTCCAGGTGGCCGATTACGCCATCGCGGGCGACCTGTTCAAGGTGGTGCCCGCGCTCATGGAAGCCCTGAAAGGAGTGGACTAGCCATGGCCCCGCGCTCGGACCCGCAAAAGCTCCTGCGCCAGGTGATGGCCCGCTTCGTGCGCGAGGAGGTGGCCCCGGTGGCCCGCCAGGTGGATGAGCAGGGGCGCTTCCCCCGCGAGCTCTTCGCCAAGCTGGCCGAGATGGGGGCCTATGGCATTCGCTATCCCCTCAAGGACGGCGGCGCGGGCGGCAACTGCACACTCTACTGCATCATGTGCGAGGAGTTGGCCAAGGGACTGGTCTCCCTGGCGGCCATCGCGGCCAAGCAATGCCTGATGGGCACCAACATGCTCCATCGCCACGGCACGCCGGAGATGAAGGAACG
>JAKAGJ010000581.1 GCA_021815655.1 Deltaproteobacteria bacterium
GCGCCGGCCTTGGCCCGCGAGGCCAGATACCAGTTCTTCAACAGGGGCAGGGGCATCACATGGCGCAGCTCGGCCACCGGCCGCAAAAAGGCCAGGTCCGAGCCGAAGGCCTCGCTGGCCGTCTCCATCTCCACGTTGAGGTACAGCCCCTTCTTGGCGTCCAGGATGGAATCGCGGCTGTCGTAGCGCAGGCCCAGGGGCACCGAGAAGATGCGGTGTTGCTGCTTTTCCTGGTCCGGGTTGGGCACCTGGGTCTTCAACTCGCGCATGCGGTCGATCTCGGCGTTGTAGCCGAAGTAGGTGAGCCACTTGCCCTGCAGGCGGTATTCCAGCACCGGGCTGACGAAGTAGCGGCGGTTGACAAAGGCCTGGTTGTCCTTCTGCTCCACGCCGCCGCCCACCAGCAGGTTGGTGTCGTGGTTGATGATGTAGGGCAGTTTGAGCCGGCCGGTGAGGCCGTAGTAGATGTAGCTGATCTTGCCCTCGAAGGTCAGCGTGTCGTGCAGGCCCAGCACGTTGCGGTTGACCTGGGTGATGCGCACCCTGAGCTGGTCCTCGTTGCCCCAGCCCAGGCCCAGGCGCACAGTGTGCCGGTGCCCCTCGGTCACCTGGATGTTCAGGGGCACCTGCTCGCCCTCCAGGTGCTCGAAGTCGGGCACGATGCTCACGCTGCTGAAAAAGCCGGTATCCAACAGGGCGCGCTGGCTCTGCTCCAGGGCCTCCTGGGAATAGGGCTGGCCACGGACATAAGTGACCTCGCGCAGCACGAAGGTTGAGTCCACGTGCTCCTGGCCGCTGACCCGGGAGCTGCCGAAAAGCACCCGGGGGCCGGGGTCCAGTTGGAATACCACCTGGGCGCGCCGCTCGGCCTGGTAAACCCGCACCTGCCCCACCAGCTTGTGCATGGGGTGGGCCTGGCTGTTCAGCAGGCGGGTGATGGCCGTCTTGGAACGCTCGTATGCCTCCAGGGAAAAGCGCTGGCCCGGGGCCACGGCCAGAACCTTCTGCACCTGCTGGCGCCAGTAGGGGGCGTCGCCGCCCTCGGGCAGCAATATCTCCACGCCGCTGATCTGGGTGGGGCGCCCCTCCACCACCGTGAAGGTGACGCTGACCTTGCGCGAGGCCTCGTCGCGGTCCAGGTGGAAGCTGATCTTGGCCTCGAAGAAACCGAACTCCTGGTACAGGCGGGCCAAGCGCTGGCAGTCGCGCTCCAGGCGCGAGGCCTCCAGTTGAGGATCGCGGGAAAACAACAGAGATGCCGCTGGCTTGGTCTCCATGACCGTCAGGGCCTGCTCTCGGGTGATGTTTTGCAGGCCCAGGAAATCCACGGCCTGGATGCGCCAGGGCTCCTCCTCGGCGGCGGCCTCGGGGGAGGGGGGTGTCTGGCTGCTATCCGCCGCCTGGGCGGCGGGAGCCGAGGCGGCGGGTTCGGTGGGTGGGGCCTGGTCGTCCATGGCCATCAACACATAGGCGGGGGCTTCCGGGGCCTCCTGGAGGGACTGGCGGGGCTGCCCGGCGCCGGCCGCCGGCGGGGCCCATAGGCAGCACAGCACCAAGCCGCCGGTCAGGACCCTCCGGAGCCGGGGCCAGCGGCCCGGCTGGGCCGAGCTTTGCGGTGGCATGCCTGAATCGATGGCCATAACCTCGGGGGATGGCTGCAAGGTGCAGGTCAAAAACCTTCCTGCGGCGCTGGGGACCTGGCGCGGCCGCCAGGGCTTTGACGCCTAGACTATCAATATACCGTAAATGGTATGCTTGGGGCCACCATCCCACCAGCGGGGGGGTTGCATTGCGGGCCAGAGCCTGGCTAAATAGGCGAACAGACTAGCGAGCTGGCGGGGCTGCGCGCCCTGGGGAGGCTATCGCGGTGCAGGATGGACAGAGCGCCATAATCCAGGCCATGCAGGCCCCCGGCTTCTATCCCCACGCCGTGCGGCGCGTGGAGCACATCCAGACCCACATCAGCCACATCTTCCTCACCGGGGCCAAAGCCTACAAGGTCAAGAAACCCGTGGACATGGGCTTTTTGGATTTCACCAGTCTGGAACGGCGCCGCCACTACTGCCTGGAGGAGCTGCGGCTGAACCGCCGCCTGGCGCCCCACATCTACCTGACGGTGCTGGCCATCGTGGCCACCCCCACCGGCCTGGCCCTGGCCCCTCTGGAGGCCCCGGGAGGCCAGGTGCTGGAGGTTTGCCTGGAGATGGCCCAGATGGAGGCGGGCCGGCAGATGGACGAGCTACTGGACCAGGGCCAGGTGCAGCCCGGCCAAGTGGTCCAACTGGGGCGCCTCCTGGCTGACTTCCACGCCCAGGCCGCCGGCGGGCCGGCGGTGGAATTCTACGGCCGTCCCGAGCAGATTCGCCTCAACGTGGAGGAGAACTTCCGCCAGACCGAGAGCTACCAGGAGATTTCGGTGGCCCCCGGGCGCTGGCGGGCCATCCGCGACTATGCCCTGGATTTCCTGGCCCGGCGGCGCGATTTGCTGGAGCGGCGGGTGCGCGAGGGGCGCATCCGGGACGGCCACGGCGACCTGCACTCGGGCAACATCAACCTGCCCAGCGGCGGCGCGCCCATCATCTTTGACTGCATCGAGTTCAACGACCGCTTCCGCTTCCAGGACGCCGCCGCCGACCTGGCCTTTTTGGCCATGGACCTGGACTTCCATGGCCGCCAGGACCTCTCGCGAACCCTGGTGGAGAGCTACGTGGAGCGCAGCGGCGACCAGGGC
>JAKAGJ010000582.1 GCA_021815655.1 Deltaproteobacteria bacterium
TGGTGACCATCGCTCCTCCCATTTGATCCCTGGTGGCTGCGCAGAAGCTTGATGTGGAATAGTCCTATCCCGGGCATGGTTTCGTGGTATCGTGCAGCCATGGCGATTTCGCTGGAATAGGCTGGAAACTAACTGATGTCTGCGATATCCTCGCCATTGGCGATATAAATGTAATGGCTTGTAACTATTAATTAAAAATACTAGGTCTCTTGCCGGAATAGCTTGAAAAAACTGTCTAGAACGGCCTTCTAAGCCGTAGGTCGCGGGTTCGAGTCCCTCCAGGCGCGCCATAATATCAATGGGTTTTGTTGACAGTCTAGCCCCAGTCCCGACACACCATCAAGTTGTCGCCATCCTGTTGCCACTTTTTTCAACGCAGGCCCCTTGGGGCGGCGCCGGTTTCGGCGTCTGCCCCCTTGCGGGGTCGACGCCTAGCGTGTGTACGTCCTACCGCGGCGGCCCACCGCCATATCAAGCAGGCCACACGGCCAGCGCGGGCCGGGCGGGCGAGGCATCACCTGGGTTGCCGGTTTGCCTTGGGGTAATCACAAGGCCAGGCGCTTCATCGCCTCCAGGGGCTTGGTGATGGTAATCATCCTGCCATCCATGGCGATCCACTTTTCCTGCTGCAATTGCTTGAGGCTCTCGCTGATGGTCTGCTGGCAGGAGCCAGTGAAGGCGGCGATTTGTTCCTGGGTCAGGCGCAGGGGCACGGTTACCGGCTTGCTCCAGTCATGCCCGCTGACCAGTTGGGGGTAGCAAAGATAGAAAAGCGTCTTGAGCAGCCGGGTGGGGACGTCCAGCACCATCAGGTTTTCCATCTGCTCGCTCAGGCAACGCAAGCGCCCACCCAGTATTTCGATGACTCGGCGGGCCATGGGGTAGTATTTGGCCAGCAGGGCTTCAAGGTCATTGGCGCCCAGCTGATGTACCCGGCTGTCAATGATGGCCTTGGCATTGCACTTCCGTTCCCGGCGGCCCAACACCTCGGCCAGTCCGAACATCTCCCCCGGATGGCGGATGGACATGATCGGCTCCTTGCCCTCCGGGGCGGAGCGGAAGATCAGGACCACGCCCTTTTCCAGGTAATAGACATGTCCGCCGGGCTGGCTCTCGTGAAAAACCAACTCCCCGCGCTTAAACTGGCGAGACTTGGCCAGGGCCAGGAAGGCCTGCTTCTCCTGGATCAAACCCTCGAAGAAGTCCTTCTCGTCCATGTGCCAGTGGTATTCCAACTCCCTATGGCTCATGGGTGAAAGCATACCAAACTGGCCGGGCGGACACAAACGGTCCGCTATCAGCCCCGGCGGAACAGGCACTCCTTTCGGTCGGGTTGCTGCTTGCGCGCTAGTACCAGATAACCAGCCGCTCGAAGGCCAAACGCTTGAGTATGCGGGCCACCTCCACGCCCTGGGGACAATTGACCAGACATTTGCCGCAATAACGGCAGGAGTGCAAGAAAGGATGGCGAGCGGCCTGCTCGCGCAGTCCCAGTTGGGCCAGGCGCAGGACCCGGCGGGGAGACAACTCCGGTGGGCGGGCCTGGGGGCAGCCAGAGACGCAGGCCCCGCACTGCACGCAAGGCTGGACAGGCGGCGAGGGGGGGCCAAAGATTGGCGGGGCCACGGACGGTGGCATGCTCACATCCTAAAAGGGTTGAGGCCCATGGCCTGGAGCTGAGCGCTAAATTGCGCCGCCGCTCGGGCGAAGTCTTCAGCCTTGCCCACCTCCAGGGCCTCGAAGCGCACCCGCTCCGGCTCCAGCCGCATCTGAACCAGCTTGTCCCCCAAATCCCGCGCCCGCCGGCTGGCAAGCTGGCTGCCCAGGCGATAGTGGCACTGCTGCTGGGGGCAGCCGCCGACAAGCACGCCATCCACCCCCAGGGAAAGGGCGTCGGCCACCAGGGCGTTGTTGAGCGCCCCCGCGCAGGTAAGTGGCAGCATTACCAGGCCGGGGGGCAGGGCCAAGCCGGCGCGGGCGGCCTGACGGGCGGCCAGCCAGGCGTCGCTTTTGCAAAGCAGGGCCAAGATGAGGGGGGCCTTGCCGGCGAAGGAGCCCGAGTCGCCCAGGATTTCTATGGCCGAGGCGTATTGCCTTATGCTGGAGCCGGGCAGCGAGATGGCGGTCAGAGGACAGGCCCCCATGCAGACGCCGCACTGACGACAGCGTGTGGCGGCCAGCACGGGGTATCCACGTTCGTCCAGGGACCAGGCCCCGGCCGGGCATTCCTCCACGCAACGCTTGCATTGGTCGCATTTGCCCTTGTCAAGCACGGGCAAGTGCGGCGCGAGCTGGACCGGACCGCTCATCAGGGGCAGGGCGTGGAGGGCCGCCAAGGCGGCGGATTCCTGGGAGCGGGCCACGTTCATGGGCTCGCGGCCGCAGCCAGCGGCGAAGATGCCGTTTCTGCCCGAGTCCTGGGGACGGCATTGCAGGTGAGACCAGTAGAAGCCGTGGGGTCCCTTGGGCAGGCCCAGCTTGACCATGAGGTCGTCAGTCCCGGCGCTTGGGGTCATCCCGCCGGCCAGGACCAACAGGTCCAGGCGGAGCTTCAACTCCTGGCCGGAGAAGGTGTCCTCGGACCGCAGGCCGATGCGCTCGTCCTCCAGCAGGTGGGCCTTGGCCGGCAGGCCGCGCACGAAGACCACGCCCGGCAGGGCGGCCACTTCGCGGTAGAGGTCCTCCTCGAAGCCGGGGGTGCGTATGTCCTGATAAAAGACATGGACCG
>JAKAGJ010000016.1 GCA_021815655.1 Deltaproteobacteria bacterium
AGAAGATCACCTGGCGGGACGGTCTGGTGGCCCTGTGGGCCCTGGTCAAGTTCCGCTTCAGCGACTAGCTCCGCCATGTGGAAGCACTACCTGGCCGGTCTGGTCGTCAGCCTGGCCGCCGGTTGGCTTTTCCTGCGCGTGGTGGACCTGGGGCAGATGGCCCAGGCCTTCCGGGCCATGGAGCCCATCTACCTTTTGCCCTGCGCCCTGCTCTACCTGGCCTCCTATGTCTTCCGGGCCCTACGCTGGCATTACCTGATGCGGCCGGTGGCCAGGGTGCCCTTCCGGCCGCTTTTCTCCGCCCTCATGATAGGCTTTCTGGGCAACAACGTGCTGCCCGCCCACTTGGGCGAGTTCGTGCGCGCCTACGTGCTGGGCCGCGACCAGGGGGTGAGCAAGTCGGCCACCTTCGCCACCATCGTGCTGGAGCGGGTCTACGACGGGCTCACCGTGCTCTTCCTGCTCCTGATCGTGCTGCTGTGCATGGACCTGCCCGAACGCGGCGTGGAGGGCAGCCACCTCACCGCCGCCGGCCTGCGCGCCGCCGGCTGGCTGGGTCTGGCCCTATTCGCCGGCCTGATGGCCGGCCTGCAATTGCTGCGCTGGCAGCGCCAGCGGGTGTTGGGCTGGCTCTCCTGGCTGCTGCGGCCCCTGCCCCGGGGGCTGGGCGACAAGCTGGTGGAGATGGCCGGGGCCTTCGCCGAGGGCCTGAAGGTGACCCGGCCGGCCGACCTGGGCTGGGTGGTGGTCCACTCGCTCCTCACCTGGGCCTTCCTGGGCCTCTGGGCCTGGAGCCTGTTCCCGGCCTTTGGGCTGCGCCTGGGCCCCCTGGCCGGCATGCTCCTGGAGGTGGTGGTGGCCCTGGCCCTCTTGATACCCTCGGCCCCGGCCTTTCTGGGCACCTTCCACCTGGCCGCCGCCTTCACCCTGGGCTACATGGGCGCGGCGGCCGGGGTGGCCGGCAGCTACGCCATGATGCTCTGGCTGGTTCACTTCGTTTCCACCAGCCTGCTGGGCCTGTGGTTCCTCTGGCGCCAGGGCCTGGGCCTGGGGGCCTTGAGCCGGGGCAGCCACCTGGAAAGCAAACAAGAATAGCGACTGTTAACGGTATGTTGCCGGCTTACCGCACAGTTGACATTAAGTTTATGGACCTCGTGGTTTGCGCAGGTCAGGGCCAGCCGGTATGCTGGAAGTTAAATCTTGCTTGGCGGGGGGCGGCATGCAAAAGAACCAGGCGGCGGCCAAGTTTTTCGAGCAGCTTATCCAGGGCTCCAGCGATTTCATCACCCAGATGATCGAAAGCGAGATGGACGCCGAGCTGATCGAGTTGTTCAACAAGTTCGCCGGCCAGCTCCAGCAGGGCGACATGGAGACCGAACGTTTCCAGGCCAGCCTGCTCATCATCGGCTACCTGGTGCGCTCGCACGAGCAGCGGGCCCTGGCGGCCGACCAGCCACCGGCCAACGGCGCCGCGCCGGTGCACTAAAGCCTTGCCCCCCGGACCATCGACCCCGCCACGCGGCCCCCTGGGCGGTCCGCCCGGCTGGCCTGCCGCCTGCAAACTGCGCCGCGCCAGCCCGACCCCACCGCCGCCGGTCCATGGTACCGGACGGAAAAACCCCGATGACCAGCCCGTTAGCGAACACCTGGCCATTCCCCACGGCGACCTGAGCCTGGCGGGCCGGCTGCACCTGCCGGCGCGCATTCCCCGGGCCGGGGTGGTGCTGGCCCACGGCCTGGATTCCTCCATGCAGAGCGTCAAGCTCACCCGCCTGGCCCTGACCCTGGCCCAGGCCGGCTACGCGGCCCTGCAATACGACGCCGCCGGCTGTGGGGATTCGCCGGGCCTGGCCCGCCACGCCACCCTGACCGGCCGGGTCGACGAGCTGCTGGACGCCGCCGATCTCCTGGGCCGGCGCTTCCCCGGCCTGCCCGTGGCCTATATGGGCTCCTCCCTGGGGGGCACCGCCGCCCTGGTGGCCGCCGACCGCCGCACCCCGCTCTGCACCATCTGCTGGTCCGCGCCCACCGACCTGGACGCGCTCTTCCAGCGCCTGAACCGCAAGGATCCCCGGCCCGACCTGCCTGACATGGTCCACGACATCCCCCGCCACGACCTGGAGGCAGTGCTGGCCAGGACCAGCCGGGTCCTCTTCGTGCATGGCGAGGAGGACGAGGTGGTGCCCGTGGGGCAGGCCCATCGTGGCCATGAGCTGGCCCGCGAGCCCAAGGATCTGTTGGTGCTGCCCGGGGCCGACCACAGTCTCTCGAGCCTGGAGGACCAGGCCCGGGCCACGGCCCAAAGCCTGGCCTGGCTGGAGCGCTTCGCCAGCGGGCGGGAGTAGGCCCCCAGGCCACGCGCCGGGCCATCGCCAAAAGATAAGAGTCGGGGAAGGCGGGGCGGCCCGGCGCACCGTTGCGCCCGGGGCGCGGCGGGGTCGCGGCCCAACGATAAGATAAGAGGCGGGGAAGGGTGGGGGTGATCGAGGGGCGCGGGCCTGGCGGCTGGGCGCAGAGGGCGCGGCGGGGCCTGGGCCTCCGACAGCGCCCGGCTCAACCAGCACGCACCTTTCCCTGACAGGCTTCCCTCCCCAGCCCCGCTCCGCTCATACCCCCCCCAAAAAAAAAACCTCTCCCCCGGGGGGGGAAAGGCATTGGCCCGGGATCGGGGCGGGGGTCAGGCCAGGCAGGAGCGGGCCCTGACCTGGGCCTGCTGGAGTTCGTCCATCAGGCCGCGCACCAGGTTGCCCACGGACTCCAGGGCGCGCGAGCGGAAGACGTTCTGGCCGGCGAAGGCAAAGCCGTTCTCCAGCCGGCCGCGCGCCGCGTTGATCAGGGCGAAGGCGATGCAGTAGGGGCTTTCCTTTTGCTTGCATGTGCTTATGCAGTGATAGGGGCACTTGAAGGGTTTCTTGCGGCCAGCGGCCACCTCCTCCAGGAAGGGGCTGCGCAGGGAACGGCCGGGCAGACCCACCGGACTGTCTATGATCATCAGGTCATCTTCCTTGGATGAGAGATAGGCCTCCTTGAACCTGATGTCCGCGTCGCACTCGTGGGTGGTGACGAAGCGGGTGCCCATCTGCACGCCGGCCGCGCCCAGGTTGATCATGTCCCACATGTCCTGGCCGGAGTAGATGCCGCCGGCGGCGATGATGGGCACCTCCACCCCGGCGTCGCGTTCGAAGGGGCGCACCGCCTCCACCACCTCTGGCAGCAGGCGGGGCAGGGAAAAGTTCTCGTCGGCCACCTGGTCGCGGCTGTAGCCCAGGTGCCCGCCGGCCAGGGGGCCCTCCAGCACGAAGGCGTCGGGCAGGCGCTGAAAACGGGCCAACCAGCGCTTGCAAAGGACCTTGGCCGCCCGGGCCGAGGAGACGATGGGCACCAGCTTGGACTTGGCCTTGTCACCCAAAAGGCCGGGCAGCTCCAGGGGCAGGCCGGCCCCGCAGAAGATCACATCGATGCCTTCCTCAACCGAGGTGCGCACCATGTCGGAGAAGTTGGTGAGGGCCACCATGATGTTCACACCCAGTATGCCCTTGGTCAACTCGCGGGCCTTGCGTATCTCGCGCCGCAGCGCGCGGATGTTGGCCTCGCGGTAGTTGGTCATCAGGTCGCTCTCGGCGAACCCGATGATGGCGGCCGAGATCACGCCTATGCCGCCTTCGTTGGCCACGGCCGAGGCCAGGCCGGAGAGGGAGATGCCTACCCCCATGCCGCCTTGCACGAGGGGAATCCTGGCGACCAGATCGCCTATTTTCAGGGAGGGCAACATGTTTTTCATTCCAGTGCGAGGTTGGCGGCCTTGGTTTGCCGCCGGCGGGGGATGGGATCACCCGAGGGGTGCAAGCCGGTGAGCAGCTGTGAATTAGATTCATAACATTACTTGGCCAGGCCCACCCTGTCCAGCGCAAATCATTACGCGCGCTTGTGCCAAAGGACAGGCGAGGGCGGTAGGCAAGGTGGGCCGCCCACCACGGGCATAAGGTCGGGTCGGCCAAGCGGTGCCTGGTGGGGGGAGCAAGAGTCCGGGAAGGATGGGGGCCACCGGGCTGAGCGGCCGAGCCGCCCGCCTGATCAGCAGGCCGCGCCACGGCGGGCCTTATCGCGAGGGCCTCGACCCAACCGTTTGGCCAGCGCGCGATGCGCGGCCGCCCGTCAAGCGCCCTTTTTCTGAAAGGCCTTGGCGCGGGGACCCCAGCGTGGCCGCCCGAACCGTCAAGGCCGACCCGGCCAGCCGTGCCCCCCTAGCCAACCAGCTTCATCTTCCGCCCCTGCCCCCGCCGGGCTTGCGCGGCTTCTGCATGGGGGCCGGGGCGCGCAGGGTCATCTCCACCAGCCATTGGTGCAGGGGCGTCAGGTCCAGGTAGCGCTGGAAGCAGAAGTCCACCAGCTCGCTGCTGTGGAGCTCGGGAGGGATGGGCATCTCCTGGAAGCCGTAGAGCCCGTTGTGGCGCAGGAGCTCGGCGTTGGGGTGGCCGGGGTCCACGCCCCGGGGCGGGCGCTGGTAGTGCAGGCCGCCCACCTCGTAGCCCCGGCCGCGCACCTCGGCCACGGCCTGGGCCAGGGCCGGGCCCCGGCGCTGGTCCACCGCGTCCTGGCGATAGGCGCCTAGCAAGTGGCGGGGGAAGAGGTAAATGCCGGCGGCCAGCATCAAGTTGGGAGGCTCCAGGTGGAAGTAGTAGCCCGAGCATTCCATGCGCCCGCCGTTGCCCTCCCAGAGCCAGAGACCGAGGTGGGTCTTGTAGGGCGACTTGTCGGCACTGAAGCGAGTGTCGCGTTGCAGCCGGAAGAGGGAGCGGTTCACCCGGGGGTCGGCGTGCAGGCCCGGGGCCAGGTCTTGCAGGCGGCGGCCCAGATCCTCCACCAGGGCGCGGGCCGGAGCGAGCAACTCGCGCTCGAAGAGCTCCTTTCGCTCCTGGAACCAGGCGCGCTGGTTGTGGCGGGCCAGTTGGGCCAGGAAGTCCACGGACCCCTGGCCGAAACCCTGAAAGCTGGATTGGGCGTGCATGTTCCTTCCCTTTAGTCTAGCCTGGGGACAGGGCCAGCCGGGCCCCAGCGGCAAGCGTCAGCGCGAGGATATGCCATGCTACTGGACGATTACCTGCCCCTCCATCACTTCAGCGAGCGCCACGAACGGGTGGTGCAGGCCCCGGCCGGGCTGGCCTTCACCTGCCTGCTGGAGTTGGACATGCGCCGGGCCCCCCTGGTGGGGCTCCTGTTCAGCCTGCGCGAGCTGCCCTGGCGCCTGAGCCGGCGCGGCCGCCGCTCGCCGGGCCTGGGCCTCACCCTGGAGGGCCTGGTCAAGGCCGGCTTCATCCCGCTGGCCCAGGACCCTCCGCGCGAGCTGGTGCTGGGCCTGGTGGGGCGGCCCTGGCGGCCCGACCCGGACCCGCAGCGCCTCACCCCGGCCCAGTTCGCATCCTTCGGCCGGGTGGGCTATGTCAAGGTGGCGTCCAACCTCACCGCCGAGCCCCTGAACCGGGGGCGCTCGCTGCTCTGCACCGAAACCAGGATACAATGCCTGGGCCACGAGGCCAAGCGCGGCTTCCGGCGCTACTGGACCATCATCCGCCCCTTCAGCGGGCTGATACGCCGCCAGTGGCTGGCCCTGGCCGCCCGCCAGGCCGAGGCCCTGGCCAGGGCCGGGCGGGCCGGCCGCTGAAAGCGTCGCCCCCCCTTGCCGGAGGGGGAGGCGATGGTTATAGTTGTTTCAGTATGGTTCCGAGCTGCGGCCCGGGGGCGACATGGTTTCGACGGGGGCAGTTGCGGCGCACGTGGCATGCCGGGGGTCTCGCCGGCCCGTTACCCGGTGGGAAATAAAGTAATCGCAGACGATTACGCATACGCCGTAGCCGCGTAAAGGCTACCGTCCACCCAGTCTACTCCTGCGGGGCTGGGATGGGCGACGATTAGCGGGATAGGTTTCGGGCGCCGCCCTACAGGCCCGCGACCGAAATAAAATGCGGGGCTGGCCAAAAGCGAATCCTGCCCATGGGAGTCGCCCCGGCGAGATCAAATCATGGGATAAGCATGTAGAAGCTTGTGCCAAATGCTTTCGGACGGGGGTTCGATTCCCCCCGCCTCCACCATCCACAGCCAGGACCATCAGCCGAGAGAGTTGGGCAGCCCAATACGGGGCTGCCCAAACTGTTTTGGGGGCAGGACACACTTCTCGCCTGGCCGGCCGGGGCCCCTAGGGGGCCAGGCGGGCGGCCAGCACCAGGTTCCAGCCCAGGCGGTTGAAGGGCGGGATATGGCCGGCCAGGAGGTCGATCCATTTCAGGCCGGGCAGGATGATCTTGAGCCTGAGCAGGAAGACCCAGGAGAGGATGTCGTAGGGCACCAGGTAGACGCTGCGCCACTTGTCCACCCTATAGCCGGCGTTCTCCAGCAGGGTCCGCAGGCTCCCCGCGGTGTAGAAACGCAGGTGGGTGGTGTCCCAGCCGCACCAGTCGGGGTTGTTCAGGCGGTACTTGTTGTAGGAGCCTTCTATGAGATAGGTGAGCGAGCGGCTGTTCTGGGTGGAGAGCAGCAAGAGGCCGCCCGGCTTCTGGCACTGGGCGAGCTGCTTGATGAAGGTCTGGTCGTCGGGGATGTGTTCCACGATGTCCTTGGCGATGATGATGTCGAAGCGCTGTCGCAGGACCTCCTCGGGGATGCGGTCGCTGTGCACGGCGCTGACCCGCTCCTCCACCCCCTCGCGGCGGGCGAAGTGGCGGGCGGTGTTCAGGGCCGAGGCCTCGGCGTCCAACAGGGTGACGCGGGCGCCCTTCCTGGCGCAGGTCACGGTCATCATGCCCGCGCCGCCGCCCACGTCCATCACCGTCTTGCCGGTGAGGTCGGCGGGCAACAACCGCTCATAGATGCGCAGCTTCACCTCGTTGAAGGGGTCCTCGTAGAGCTTCAGGTACTTCCGCAGGGCGCTGCCGGCTTCCCCGTCCCTGGCCCAGTGGTCCTCGGGGTAGCGTTTGCGTTCGGTCATGGCGGGGCGTCCTCCAAGCTGGCACCGGCGGCGACCGGCATGGCAGGGGCGTGATGGTGCTAGACTGCTAGGGTCGCGGTGCGGCGGGGTGTCCGGCGGCCAGGCCCCCTAGGCCTCCTGGTCCAACTTGTCCTTTATCTCGCTCACCACCAAGTCGTAGCTGTCACCCTCCAAACCATAATCCACGGCCTTGGCCAGGGTGTGGAAGATCAGGTAGCTCAGGGGCACCTTTTGCTTCTGGGCGGTCTCCATGAGCTTCCACCACAGGCGGATGGGCAGCCCTCTGAACTGGATGGTGAGGCGGGAGTCTGGCGAGGGCGGGTCGATGGGATTCATGCGGTCACCCCTGTGTGGCTTGATTCATGATGCCAAACTATGCGCGAAATGCCGGAACACGTCCAGGCTGAATTTTTGTTCATCCGCCTCCTTCTTGAGCAGGGATAGGGACTCCAGGGGAGGCAGGTGCTTGCGCCCGCCGGAGTTGTTGCGGGTCAGCAGTTCGTAGGAGTCGGCCAGGCCCACCACCTGTCCTGCCTCGCTCACCTCCCTGATGCCCTTGGGATAGCCCGAGCCGTCCAGGCGCTCGTGGTGCTGGGCGGCGGCGTCCAACACCGGCTGGGGGATGCCGGCGCCCTGGCGCAGGATCTTTTGTCCCTCCAGGGGGTGCAGCTTGTAGCGGCTGAACTCGTGCTGGCGCAGGGAGCGGGCGGGCATGCGCAGGTGCTCGTCCAGCTTGGTCTTGCCCACATCATGCAGCAGGCCGGCCAGGCAGTAGTCCACCACCCTGGGCTTGGCGTGGCCCATGCGCAGGGCGCAGCCAGCCACCAAAGCCATGACGTTGACGCTATGCTCCGTCAGGTCGTAACCCTCGCTGGCCACCAGCAGGAAGGCCCGCAGCAGATGGGGGGCCAGTGAGTATTCCTCTACGAAGGTCTCGACCATGCCCTGGAATCCCATCAGGGTGGAGAGCCGGGGCTCCAGAAAGGCCTCCTCCACCAGGCTGGTGAAGGCCTGCTTGATGGTGGCCTGGTCGCCCTGCTTGACCATGTCTCGGAACATGCCGTCCAGCATGGCCCGCTGGATGTCGCTCACCGCCGCCTCGTGGTCCTGGCGGTGCAGATAGAGGCGCCTGGGCTGGTCCTGGGGGGCGATGCCCAGTTCATCCAGGGTCTGGCCCGAGGCCTTGAAGCGCACGAAGCCGCCGCCCACCACCTGCAGATGGAGGGGGGCCTGACGCATCAGGCGGGCATCCTGGGGGGTTACCTCCAGGTAGTCCGGGTTGCTGGCGTGAATGGGGAAGCGGGAGTGGTGCGCGTGCCGATAGCTCATGGGTGGCCCCGGAGAAGGTGCTGGTGAAGGGTGCTTCCCCTAATGTTGTTAGCGGTCCGGGCGATCCATGTCAAGGGGTTGTCATGCCAAGAAAAATCCCTATGGATGGCCTTGGCGAATTGCCCCCCCAAACCACGGGGCGGCCCTCGGACCGCCCCGCCAGGGCCCCGCGACCGGGGCGCGAGGCCCTACAGGGCCACCACCTTCAGATCCTGGCCACAGGAGCCGCAGCGGTCGCTGTAGGTCTTGTGCTGGTAGCCGCACTGGGGGCAGGCCAGGCTCACCGGTTGGTCCACCAGGGATATCTTGATGGCGGTCTTGTCCATCACCCGCACCATTCCCTTGGGCTTGGTGGACTTGACGTCCAAAAGCAGGTTTTGGAAGTAGATGCGGTCCTGGGGCTGGATCATCCGTCCACGCAGGGCGCTCACCAGGTTCTGCCCCTGCTCGCGCAGCACGGGCACGTCCTGGGCGTAAACCTGCAACTCCACCTTCTTGCCGGGCGTGACGTCGTTCATGGCCATGGTCCCTATCCTTTCCTGGGGGTGAGCCCCCCTGGGGCGGACGCGGAACTGGCTCTGGCCAGGGCAGGGCGGTGGCCAGCGCCTGCCGGGGCGGGTTTCTCCGTCCCTGATGGCGGGAGGGGACGCGGGCCTGCGCGTCGTGGTGTTGGATTAATGGTCCGGCGGCAGAGGGACGCGGGCGGTCTGGCCAGCGGTCGCGGGGGCCTGTGCGGCAGGCTGCAACACTCGTTCATCGCCTGGTCAACGCTGGGCCTCTTCCGGTTTGGTACGGCGTCGCTTGCCCTGTGGGGCCGTCGCCTCTCCCCCATCGGGGCCCGCCCTTTCCCGGGCCGCCCAAGGGGCTTGGTACCTTTCCTGTGTTTAATTTGAGCACAAGCATCGGTCTGGGCGCAAGGCCGTTCCCTTGGGGCGTTGGGCCGGGCCTCAGACGCCCAACTCGGCGCGCAGCCAGTCGCGGATGGCCTGGTCCAGGGCGATCTGCCCCCGGGGCATCTGCTCGCCCTCGGCCCGCGCGGCCAGGGCCGCCCTCAGATCCGCCGGCACGGGCGCCTCGGCGATCTCCTCGGAATCCTTGATGGCGCGCCGCACCAGGAGCACCTTGGCCTGGCCGCGCCAGACCGACAGATAGAAGAAGTAGACCTGGGGCAGCGAGCGCGCCCGCCAGCCCTCCCGCCCCTTGAGCTGATATGACTCGAATGCCTCCTGGGGCGTCATCTGCCAGTCTATGGCCGCGATGATGTCGCGCCGGCCGCGCAGTTCATCCCATGTCAGCATGACCACTCCTGATTTCTGGCCTGGCGGCGTGATGGCCGGGCCGGTGGGCCTCTGGGACGCCCTCGACCTTGCAAAATGCGTCCCCTCAAAAGGGCCTGTTTGCACGCTGCAAGCCGTTGGGCGCGGCCTTGGGGCCCCCTCGTGGGGGACGGCGATTAATATCCCGATATTCCGCGACTAATGGTACAGGCCCCCGCCCGGGTTTGGCAAGCGGGGTCCGAATACGTCTGGCACGGGAATCGCATTATGGGTGGTCGGGGTCATTACAGGCTGGCCCCAGCTTCCCTCAACTCGGCCCGCCTCCCAGCTCCCCCATGGCTGGAGGCGGGCCGAGAACCTTTGGGGCGGTTGGCCGCGCGCGCCAGACGCCAGCCCCTAAAAGCGGCGGGACGGCCCGCAGGCCGTCCCGTCTGGCATGGCGCTGGACGCCGGCCGGCCTAGGAGCCCATGGTGGTGAGCTGGTCCAGGCCGCGCAGGGCGGAGATGCGCGAGGTCACGGACTTCTTGAAGACCGCGCGGTTTTTGGCCACGTCCAGCAGGATGCCCCGGCCATGCACCCTGAACTCCGGCCCGCTCAGGGTGACCTCGTCGTCGGTGTCGGCGGTCAGGTCCTCCTCGGAATAGTACAGGGAGTTGGTGGCCAGTTGCATGCCTTGGCTGGTGGTGCCGCGCACGTTACCCAAGAGGGTCATGGAGTGGTCGCTGGGGTCATACTCGCCCTGGTCGCTGCGCAGGCGGATCTCGCCGCCGTCCTTGGTGAAAAAGACCAGGCTCACGCCCTGGAGGTCGATGACGCCGTTGTCCTGGTCAAAGACCGAGTTGGCCGCGGTGATGGACCAGCGGCGCTGGCCGTTCTGCACGTGGGTGTAGGCCATGCCTCCCTGCTTTTGGGCCACGGCGGCCAGGTTGAGGCTGGGGGGCTGGGCGTGGGCCACGGTGAAGGTCAGCGGCTTGGAGGGCGGCTGGCTCATCCACAGGGAGACGCCGGAACCCAGGATCAGGGCCGCCAGGCCGGCGCTGGCATATACCGGGGCCAGGCGGGCCAAGCGGGCGCGGGCCGGGACGCCGCCCTCGGGTATCTGGCGGGTCAGCCAACCGGATTTGTGCACCGTGGCGATGGCGTAGACCGGAATCCAGGCCAGGGCCACCACGTAGAAGACGCTGTAGGGTATGGCCCAGAGGCATTGCGGGCTGCGGTGGCGCAGCAGATAGACGGTCATGGGTATGAGCCCCACCACGACCGCGCCCACCAGGGTGTAGAGGGCCACCACCGGCGGCAGGGTGAGCAGGGAGAGCATGCCCGTGACCATCAGCACCTGGGCGAAGGTCATGTCCAGCCAGCTCAGGACCAGATTGACGCGGGCGCCCAGGGCCGGGGTGTCGCGGAACTTGCGGAACAGGAACCCGTTCATCATCAAGGACTCGCGGATGTCGCTGCGCGCCCAGCGAAGGAGCATGCGCACCAGGCCCTTGTAGCGGGTGGGCACGTTGGTGAAGACCATGGCGTTGCTCTGGAAGAGCACGTGCAGGCCCTGCTGGAGGATCAGGTTGGTTAGGTAGCGGTCCTCGCCGATGCAGTAGGGGCGACCCAGGAAGGTCTCGCCCAGCCACTGGTCCAGGACGGGCATCACCGCGTCGCGGCGGTAGGCCGACAGGGCGCCTGGGGTGCACATCACGGTGTTGACCCGGCTGTGGCTGGCGCGCAGGAAGTCGAAGCCGAAGGTGAAGGCCACCTCCAGCATGCGC